>NZ_KV822098.1:0-84091 GCF_001815825.1 Staphylococcus sp. HMSC068G11 | reverse complement strand
AATTTCTATATTATTTTAATAGAAATTGTCTTTTGTTACTTATACTAAAACTTTATGCCCCGGACTCTTTAATGTTAAAACTCTTTCTTAATGATTACCTATCTAAATGATTCATTGCATATTGTGCTTCTTCAGGAGTAAATCCTTCTCCATTTTCTGAAACGAGTTGATCATATAACGCTTGATTAGAAATGTTTATATTTTTTACGTAACTTTTTGCTAATCTCAATGCATTCTTTTTATAATCTACACTGATATGGTCAACAGCATACTGTGCTACGTCTGCCGGATATTTCTCTCCGTATTCCGAAGTTAATTGTTTGTATAAACTTTTCTTAGAGATAGGTAATGAATTTGCATATGATTTTGCTTGTGCTATAGCTGCATTTTGTTCGCTAGTTGGAGAAGCTACTTCATCATTTGCGTTATTGTTTTGATCTTTTGTGTTTTGCTTTAAGTTCACAGAGTCTTGTTTGTCTTTGTGCATTGATTTTTCAATATTTTTATTTCTAGTTGTTTTTACATTATTTATATCAGACTTTTCTTTTATAGTTGATGCATGTTCTGTTTGATTTGGTTTGTTTTCATTTAATAGACTAACTTGAAATAAAACTGTTAAAACTAAACCAATAGTATAGATTGATGAAACAACCAATTTCAACCAAATTTTCCAATGCGCATACCTCCACATTAGAAAGAGACCTAATGGAAAAATAAATAGCAATGTGAGAATAATAAACCAAGATTTTTGGTACCACGATTGTCGTTCTTGTTGCATAGCATAGTCCTCCTGACTATATTCTTAGATGCCTGTAGTGATACAGTTTTTTATAACTTCATTTTATATTTTATATTAGTTTAAGTAGTTGATTAACATTTTCTTCAGTAGTGGCCCAACTTGTTGCGAAGCGGACTACACGATGTTGATTATCATATTTCTCCCAAACTGCGAATTTTACCTTTTGTTTTAGTTCTTCAATTTTATCGTTGCTTAAAATAAAAAATTGTTGATTGGTTGGTGAATCAAAATAGACTTGATACCCTTTATCTATAAATCCTTTTTTTACCTTTTCAGCCATTTCAATAGCATGTCGACTTATATCAAAATATAAATCATCAGTGAATAATTCTAGAAATTGAACACCAGTTAGACGGCCTTTTGCTAATAAAGCACCATGATGTTTTATAATTGTAGTGAAGTTTTTAGGTTCATTTTGTTTAGTGAATACGATTGCTTCACCACAAAGTGCTCCAATCTTAGTACCGCCTATGTAAAACACATCACAGTATTTTGCAACATCTTCGATAGTTACATTAGTGTGATTGCTCATAAGGCCATAACCTAAACGTGCACCATCCATAAATAGTGGAATCTGATGTCTACGGCAAACTCTAGATAAAGATTGTAATTCCTCTTTAGTGTATAAAGTTCCGTATTCGGTTGGATGTGAAATATAGACCATCCCCGGATACACCATGTGTTCTTTTTTAAAATCACTTTCAAAAGTTTCTATATAATTCTCAACATCTTGAGCAGTAATTTTACCTTCTTGGGAGGGTATGGTTAGAACTTTATGTCCACTGAATTCTATAGCACCACCTTCATGGACTGCCACATGTCCTGTATCAGCGGATATAACTCCTTCATAACTATCAAGCATTGAGTTAATAACTACTTGATTGGTTTGCGTACCACCTACTAAAAATCGAATGGTAGCATCTGGACAGTCAATACGTTGTCTAATTTTATCTGCAGCTTGTGCCGAAAAGTCATCGAAGCCATATCCAGCAGCTTGTATTCGATTTGTCTCTACTAATCGATTTAAAACTTTTTCATGTGCACCTTCTAAATAATCATTTTCAAATGAAATCACAAGCGTTCCCTCCAATGTTAAATCGATATTTATTAATTTATTCGATGAAAAGTGTTGATTAGCTCTCAATTAGAAAAGATTTCAATCAATTAAAAGAGGAGCAATAAAGACATTGATGTGAATCTAGACTAATAAAATTTCTGAATATTCAATCGAATGTAATTTATTATACATCAATACCATTTAAATTAAAATATATTCTGTTCAAGATAATGAACGTTTGATTTATAAAAGATAATTCCTCTAAATTAATTGAAATTTTGTATGAAAAGTTCTATGATTTAATCAATATAATGAAAGGGGTATGGGATTTATGCAACAAATAAAATTTAAAACTTTAACTGAGGAAACACTGGAGAGCTTAGAGAAAAGTGTTAATTCGTTTTTGAAGTCTCAAGAGGGTAATGGTTATAAATTATTAAACATTACCATTAAACAAATCGAAGAACGTGCATTTCCGCATAATGACGAGGACTTTAATGCTATTTTAACATTGGTAACTGAAGTATAGTTCGGTAAATCGGCAACTAAATTTTCTTGGTGAAAGACTGAATAGGAGTATTTAGTAATGAATTTTGGATTTTTGGGCACCATTTTAACTATATTGTTAGTACTTGGGTTTATAACTAATATAGTACTGGCATTTGTCATCATTTTCCTTGAACGTGATCGACGTACTGCCAGTTCAACATGGGCGTGGTTATTCGTATTATTCGTTCTTCCTGTCATTGGATTTATTTTGTATTTATTTTTAGGACGAACGGTTTCCAAGAAAAAGATGGAAAAAAATAACGGTGATGAATTACATGCATTTGAAGATTTAGTTCAAGACCAAATCGACAGTTTTGATAAACACAATTATGGTTATATCAATGATCAAGTCATAAAACACCGTGATTTAATTCGTATGTTGTTAATGAAACAAGATGCCTTTTTAACAGAAAATAATAAAATTGATTTATTTACAGATGGTCATAAGCTTTATGAAAAAGTACTTGAGGATATTTACAATGCTCAAGACTATATACATCTAGAGTACTATACCTTTGAACTTGATGGATTAGGTAAAAGAATCTTTGATGCACTTGAAACAAAACTTAGAGAAGGTTTAGAAGTTAAACTGTTGTTTGACGATGTTGGTTCTAAGAAGGTTAGATTATCAAAATTTAAACATTTCAGAGCATTAGGTGGAGAAGTTGAAGCATTTTTCCCTTCGAAAGTACCTTTAATCAATTTTAGAATGAATAATCGAAATCATAGAAAGATTATCATTATAGATGGACAAATTGGTTACATTGGCGGTTTCAATGTTGGCGATGATTATTTAGGATTAGGTAAGTTAGGTTACTGGAGAGACACACATACACGTGTTCAAGGTGAAGGCATCGATGCACTACAATTAAGATTTATTTTAGACTGGAATTCACAGTCGCATCGTCCACAATTTAAATTTGATCAAAAGTACTTCCCTAAAAAAAATGGGGACAAAGGGAACACAGCTATTCAAATCGCTTCTAGTGGACCTGCATTTGATTTACATCAAATAGAATATGGTTATACAAAAATGATAATGAGTGCTAAAAAGTCTATTTATCTACAAAGCCCTTACTTTATTCCAGACCAATCATACATTAATGCATTAAAAATGGCTGCTAATAGTGGTGTTGAAGTAAACCTTATGATTCCGTGTAAACCTGACCATCCATTCGTTTATTGGGCTACATTTTCAAATGCAGCTGATTTATTAGATAGCGGAGTTAATATTTACACTTATCAAAATGGATTTATTCACTCTAAAATATTAATGATTGATGATGAAATTTCTTCAATTGGTAGTGCAAACATGGACTTTAGAAGTTTTGAGCTGAATTTCGAAGTGAACGCATTTATATATGATGAAGATATTGCTAAACAGTTACGTCAAGCATTTGAAAAAGATATTGAGCAATCTAAATTACTTACAAAAGAAGAATATAACAAGCGCCCATTATCAATTAAATTTAAAGAAGGACTAGCAAAATTAATATCTCCAATTTTATAAAATTTCAAAATACCCTCGTTTAAATGAACGAGGGTATTTTTTAAAAAACAGTAAATATATTATGTAAACTTTTATGCACGATATGACAAATGTCATTATTAATTAATGACATTCGGTACTAATATTACTCACTTAAACTTGCTAAATTATAAGTAACATTAATCAAGGGGTGTGACGATAGTGATTGAACTACGACATATTTCTAAATCTTTCAAGAAACATAAAGTTTTAGAAGATATAAGTATTAATATAAAAAATAATTGTTGTACGGCATTAATAGGTAAAAATGGAGCAGGTAAGTCAACGTTAATTGATATTATCGTTGGAAATAATCACTATGATAGTGGTCAAATCGCTGATAAATCAAATTTGTTAAATAGACATAAGATGGGTATTCTTTTTCAAAAAACAGAGTTTCCTAAATACATAAAGGTTTGCGAATTATTACATTTATATCAATCCTTTTATCAAACGTTTATTTCTTTCCATCAGTTTAAAGAAATCACACAATTTAGTGACCGTCAAATGGATCAGTTTGCATGTAATTTATCAGGCGGACAGCAGAGGATTTTAGATTTTGCTTTAGCATTGGTGGGTAAACCTGAACTGTTAATTTTAGATGAGCCTACGTCAGGTATGGATGTAGAAATGCGTCAACATTTTTGGAATGTTATAGAAAAATTAAAAATGAATAACACTACGATACTATATACTTCTCATTACATTGAAGAAGTTGAAAGAATGGCTGATCAAGTAATGATGTTAGATAAAGGTAAAATTCAATTAGATGATGCACCAGATAATATAAAAAGGAATCAAAGTTATTCTGTAATTCGAATTCCATGCAAATATCAAGAACTTATCAATCAACTGAAACATAAATACGAAATTGAATTAATAAAAAATAAATATGAAATAAAAACAACTGATGTGAGTGATGTTTTACAATTATTGAAACAACATCATGTCAATTTCAATCTTATTGAAATTTTTAAAACGTCTTTATTAGAAGTCATGTTTTCTAATGATAAGTCTAAAGGAGGGAATTACCAGTGATATCAACATATTTTAAAATAGAATTAAAGATTATATTTAGAAAGAAATTGTATTTAGTTATTTCCATATTACTACCTGTCGTGTTTTATTTATTATTTACTTCTATATTGGACATGCCAGAAGAAGCAAAACCTAAGTTTTATAAAGAGTATATGTATAGTATGACAGTATTTAGTTTAATGAACTTTTGTCTATTGTCATTTCCATTAGATTTGATTGAAGAGCGAAATCAAGGTTGGTATAAACGGTTAATGGTGACCCCATTATCATCATTTCAATATTATTTAGTTAAAATTAGTAAGACAATGTGTCAGTTTTTAATAGCAATTATTATTATTTTTTCAGTTGCTCATTTTTACAAAGATGTTCACATGACTGTTTTTCAATGGATATTCTCTGCATTAACTTTATGGATTGGGGTTAGTTTATTTTTGACTTTAGGATTGATTATCGCTCAACTCAACGATATTCAAAAAGCAAGTAGTTTTGCCAATTTACTAAATATTACACTAGCTATATTAGGAGGTCTATGGTTTCCAGTATACACGTTTCCTGATTGGCTTCAGTCGATTTCTAAAAACATGCCAACATATAATTTAAAGCTACTTGCTATAGATTTAGCGCAAGATAAAGGGATGAATATAGAAGTAGTTGGCTATCTCATAGTCTATAGTATAATCTTTTTGAGTATTGCTTTATTCATGAATAAGAAAGGAGACGTATCCTAATGGCATCAAGAAGTTGGGGAGTGAGATTAGGAGAATTAAGTACTTTAATATATTTAATATTTCCGGTTTTAGCTATATTTAATGACAAACGTGGTAACTTATTCACTTATTTAATTGTTTGTACTATTTTTATAATCAGTTATGTGACGATGATTTTATTTTATAAACACCTTAGTGATAGTATTTTATATTCATTACTGGTTATTCATTATTTAGGAATCTTTTATTTTGTCTATAGTGTCAATCCTATGAATAGTTTGTTTTTCTTTTATAGTGCATTCGCCTTACCTTTTATATTTAATGTTCGTGTTGTTTCTAAAGAATTTATAACCTTTTTAATAGCTATGATAAGTTGCTTAATACTAACTTACATATTTAATCCAACATTTGTGGTTCTATTAAGTGCATTTTATTTGGTTATATTAATTGTTGCTATAGGTAATTTTAAAAATAGAGACGAACGAATTATGAAAGCTAAACTTGATGAAAAGAACAAGTATATTAATGTATTAATAGCTCAACAAGAGCGTAATAGAATAAGTCAAGATCTTCATGATACATTAGGACATGTATTTGCTAGTCTTACTTTGAAGTCTGAATTAGCTGTTAAACTCATAGATACTTATCCAGAAAAAGCAAAAAATGAAATGCAGGCAATAAATCAACTTTCAACAGAAACCTTAAATAAAGTTAGACTCATTATTGATGATTTGAAGATACAATCTTTTGAAGATGAAATTTCATCATTGGAAAACTTATTGCAAAATGCTAATCTAGATTTTAAATTTAACAATAAAAGTGCGGCTAAATCATTAAACCCAGCGAAACAATCAATATTATCTATGATTTTTAGAGAAGCAATTAATAATGTTATTAAACATGCACATGCGACTGAAGTAAAAGGTGAATTGGAGGTACATGAGCATCAAATCATTTTAAAAATTAAAGATAATGGTGTGGGAATAGAAAATGAGAATGCTTCAAATTTGAAAAGTATTAAAAAACGTGTAGATTATTTAAATGGTAAATTAATTGTACAATCAAATAATGGAACACTTATTATTGTTGAAATACCTAGAGGTGATTTATTATGATATCGCTTGTCATAACTGAGGATCAATTGATGTTAAGAAAAGCTATGGTACAACTGATAGGAATGCATGAAGAAATGAATGTACTAAAAGATTTTGAAAATGGTGTAGAAGCACTCGAGTTTATTGAAAATAATGAACCCAATGTAGCCATTTTAGATATTGAAATTCCGGGTATAACAGGCTTGGAAATCTTATCTTATGTAAGAAAAAAACAACTCAATACAAGAATAATCATAGTGACTACTTTTAAACGTCCAGGTTATTTTGAAAAAGCCGTAGCAAATGATGTTGATGCTTATGTACTAAAAGAGCGTTCAATTGATGATTTAATTAAAACTATTTATAAAGTGACAAAGGGTGAGAAGGAATATAGCCCTTCGCTCATGACGTCATTGTTTACTGAATCGAATCCATTAACTCATAAAGAACAAGTTGTTTTAAGAGAAATAGGTAATGGATTAAGTAGCAAAGAGATTGCTAACAAATTGTATTTATCAAACGGGACCGTGCGTAACTATACTAGTACTATTATAGACAAAATGAATTCAGATCATCGTTTCGAGGCATGGAAAAAAGCAAATGAAAAGGGTTGGATTTAATTAATAAGAGTCCACCATTCATAATTGAGGCAGACTCTATAAAATTAAATCAATCTAACAATTATCATTACTATAAAGTTTTGATAAATAAAACTTTGTAGTGAGACAAAGTTACTGAGTGCATTATGTTTAATTTTAAACTATATATACTAAATATTATCCTATTTTAATTCTTTTTTTTACGACGAAATGACTGAATTAGGTAGACGATAAAACCAACGAACATACCTAAAAATACTGACCCCACTAAACTCACGATTAAGGGTAGTTTAAAGACAATTTGTAGTACGACACCAACAATTATTGCTACTATGACGGCAATGATTGTTATTTTATTTTCATTAGACGTATCCATTTCTTTCACTCCTAACATCATGTATTATATCATGCTCTTATAATTTGGAAAGCGAGATTGTAATTATATAAAATTGATTACTTGTAATAGTATGAAATCATTTGACGTTGGATCAAATTTTCTTTAGTATTAATCGGGATATTAAGTGAAATAAGGTGACATTATTGAAATCTAAGAAAATGTCATCGCTTTTTGTAGTAGCGATGATAGGAATACTTGTTATTATTTTTCAGTTTGTAAACCATTCTGGACCGTTTAGTGGTTCAGAATCTCAACATCAATCAGAAAAATCTAATTTAAATGGTAAAGACAAAGTATATGTGAAACGAGTTGTAGATGGTGATACATTTGTTGCTCAAAAAAATGGAGAGGAAATTAAAGTCAGATTAATTGGTGTAGATACGCCAGAAACTGTTAAGCCTAATACGCCAGTTCAACCCTATGGTAAACGAGCATCTAATTATACGAAGAAGTATCTCACGCATCAAAATGTTTATTTAGAATATGATAAAGAAAAAACTGATAGGTATGGTCGTACTTTGGCGTACGTATGGTTAAAAAATGGAGATATGTTTAATGAATCATTGGTGAAAAAAGGTCTAGCCAGAGAAAAGTATTTTTCTCCAAACGGAAAATATAGGGATACCTTCGTAAACGCTCAAGAAGAGGCAAAAAAGAGAAAATTAAATATTTGGAGCTAGTAGCGATAATTTAGAGTCTGATATTGAGTGGAAATATAAAATTCATTTGTTATATCAATAAGTAGAAACTCAGTTGGACCATTTTGTTTTGCAGCGTTTTCTTATTCTAGCTAAAGAGATTAGAATAAAAAAAGAGTGATATTTAGTAGATTTCAACTACGTTTCTGACTAGTGTTTCAATAAAGTAGATATTAGGATATCTACTTCTTAGTCTAGTGAAAAACATTATGTTTTAAAAAGATTTCTAATGTAAACTGATACGGTTTATAATTAAGTTTATTTATTCATGAAATAATTGCTATAAGTGTTGTCATATAAATGTGTGCTATGACTACTGAATCGTATTAAAACGTTAAAATTAAAAATATATATGACAACATTGTTGATAATAGATAATTTAATAAGTTAGAATGTAAAATTACAATTTAAGATATTTTAAAATTCAAATTGGGATGAGATTTCTTATTAGAAGAAACGTTTGCAGTTAAAGAAATTTGATGTGAAACTTGTTGATGGATTTACGAAAGTTATTTTGAGTTTTATTTGTATGTCGGTTCGAAACGTAACTAAAGTCAAAAGAGAAATTACATTTGTATTAATGTTACAGAATATAAAAAAAGTAGTTGCTCAACAATTTGAATAATAATAAAAAGACAATTTCTATTAATAAAACATAGAAATTGTCTTTTTATTAGTCAAATAACTTTATGCCCCAAACTCTTTTGAATTTTAATTATTCATATGTTGTTTAAAGCTTTCAGAAATCTCTTCGATTTGTTTATCAGTAAGGGGATGCTTAGATAAATCGATAGCATCCTCAATTACTTTTTCAAGTGATATCGGAGTAGATACGGTGTCGACGTATTTATCACTCTCGTCGGATCCTTCAATAATATTAACGCTACCATCACTAAAGTAAATGACGCCAATACTTTGAATTTTAAAATTATAATCATTTTCAATTTTATCTTTTAATGCTTTTGCATTGTTTGCAGCTTTATCGTATGGATCGTGGTCATAAAATTCATATATTACACGATTATCCTGTAAAATCTCAATAAAAGTATAAACACCAGAACGTGTTGTTTTAAACTGACTATGATATCGATTGCTAATATAATGTCCGACAACCTTTTCGGTATTATATTGTGGTTGTCCTTCTTCAAGATGTTGATCTGGCACATCAAAATGATAGAACGTTTTTTGGTTCCAATTTTTAACATCCACATTTATCAAACCAACATCAGTAATGATAATAAAATCGAATGAACGTGCATATTCGAAAAGGGGATGTTTAACAGCCAAATTACTCGTAGGAACAATTGTAAATGATCGTAAACGACCTTCTTCTTTAAATCGATTTAATATTTTTCTTAATTCACGCTTGGCGTTTTTAAAAGCGTGGTGACCGACGTCATTGTTTGTACTTAACATTTGGTTTTTCAACGATAAATTTTCTTCACTTAAAGTTGAATTTTTAGAGATTAATTGATTTCTAGCATATTCTTCTGTTTCAATTCTATCTTTCATAAATTTTTGATTAAGAACCATAGCCATAATCAAAATAATAATTATTATAGATAAGATAATTGTTAAAGACATTACTACTCACCCAAATCTTTTAATATAATAAATTCTATTTGCAAGATAAATTATAAACTTCTTAAATTTTGAGTTCAATGAAAAGGAGAGGGGAAATGTGTTTTATCAAATAGTAGTGACGAAATATTTACATATCAATTAATTTTTCGTGAATTTTTATGAGAGCCCTATCATATGCGAAGCAAATAGTGATACAGTAACTTTTTATGAAAATAATTTTATTGAAAATAAAATAAATTTTACTAAATGTTCACATTTATTTGTTTGATAAGTGAAAAAAGAGAATGTATAATTAACTATGAAAGCGCTTGCTCTAGGGGTGGTAACATGTACGTTAAAGAAGAAAAACCAGTGAATAAAATAGTCGAAATTTTAAGGAAAACATCATCTCATTTATTCAAATTTCACGGCGAGGTAGCGATGCATCTATTTCTGAATGATGATTTTATATTACCATCGAAAGTAGATATTTGTGTTGAGCGCAAAAAGTTATTGGAAATTATCAGAGTGATTCCTGAAGAATTTACGATTCACTATTATGATGAACAGCTAAATGAAAGATTAAGAGAATCTTTATCTTTATCAGATGTAGAACATGTTAAAATCTCTAAAAACGATACAGAAGTTATGACAATATTTGTTTATGATGTTGTAAATGATGAATGGCTATTTAGGTTAGATCACCATATACGTTTACCAAAAAATAATATATATTTTCATTCTTTAAGTTGGAACGTAGATTATATCAAGCCAGAAATAGTTCTTATGTATGATTTAATGAGTGAACAAAAATATCATCAGTTTAGTAATTATAAAGCTGTTATTGATTCTCTTAGTTATTATCAATTCTATATTTTAAAATTAGTAGTAGGTGAACAGCGTATTAAAAAGGCTATAGTAAATAGTTCGGCTAAAAAGATATCTTAAAAAGATTTCTACATCATTGATACAGAGTTAATAAATTTACTTTATGTATTGAAAGTGATGTAGAAATCTTTTTTATTTTATTTACACAAATTTTTTAAACAAACGCCGTTGTAACAAAATTCGTACGTAGATAATACTGCTTTCTCAGCATCTGCTTCATGAATTCCAAACATCATTGAAATTTCAGAAGCACCTTGGTTAATCATTATTAAATTAATGTTTGATTCTGAAAGGGCGTGAGTAATTTTACTAGCTGTACCAACAACTTGATTCATACCTTCACCAACAATCATTAGTACTGCTAAATCATGGTCGATACTTAATTCATCAACTTCACAACGTTTGCGTATGGCATTAAGAACTTGACTTTCTTTACCTTGAATTTGATTTGTACGCATGATAATACTTATGTTATCAATACCAGAAGGCATGTGGTCAAATGATATATTAAATTCTTCTAAAACGCCAAGAATCTTTCGTGTAAATCCAACTAATCTATTCATTAAATATTTTTTTATATTAATCACAGTAAAGCCTTTATCACAACTAATCCCACTAATGACATTTTTAGAATCAATTTCACGGTCATGTAAAATGTATGTCCCTTTATCATTCGGACGATTAGTATTTTTGATAACTACCGGAATTCGATCTTTGTATAAAGGTTGTAGAGCTTCATCATGAAAAACTCCAAATCCTGCATAAGATAGCTCTCGCATTTCTCTATAAGTTATTTCCTCAATGAGTTCAGGATTATTTATGATATTTGGATTAGCTTTATATATTCCTGATACATCAGTGAAGTTTTCATAAAGTGAGGCTCGAACGCC
Organism: Staphylococcus sp. HMSC068G11; assembly: GCF_001815825.1. NCBI lineage: Bacteria > Bacillati > Bacillota > Bacilli > Caryophanales > Staphylococcaceae > Staphylococcus > Staphylococcus sp. HMSC068G11. The sequence continues at coordinate 72,284 of NZ_KV822098.1, read as the reverse complement.
ACGTGCTATGATAGCGCCAGTTATGTCCGAACCACCGCGTGGAAACGTAACGACATAATTTTGTTTTGAGACTCCGAAAAAACCAGGAATAATTAGTTTTTCTTCATAATCACGCAATTTGTATATATCATTATATGCGGAATCTAAAATTTGAGCCTGCTGTGGTAAATCAGTAACGGTTAATCCAGCTTCTTTCGGAGAAATATAACGAGTAGGAATACCTTGACTATTATTATACTCGGCTATTAATTGAGCATTAAAATTTTCGCCACAAGACAATAAAGCATCATATAAACGGTTAGGTTTGTCAGAAAGATCTCTAATATATTCCTCTAAAGTGTCATTAATTGTTATTAAAATGTCATTTTCTATACCTAATTCTTCTACTATATCAGCATATCTTTGAATAATTTCTTGTTTTTTACTTTCATAATTTAATTTATTAAGTACTTTTTCATAGAGACGAATTAATAAATCAGTAGTTTTAATGTCCTCATTATGCCTTTTTCCTGGAGCTGAAACGATAATGATTTTACGTTCAGGATCTTCATTCACAATAGTTAATACTTTTTTAATTTGTTCTGCAGTTGACACAGAACTTCCACCAAACTTAGCAACTTTCATAATTTTCCTACCTTTCTAAAAAATCAGAAAATTTTATTTAGTTTTCTGATTAAGCATGGTAATATAGATTTATATTTTCAATATTAAGAACTTTACAAAAATTTAGAATGATTTTATACTAAACCATTATCTAGTATTTTTCAACAGTACAATTGTATTTCTCAAAAGCACAAACGGAGGTAATTTACATGAAAGAGTTAAATATCGCATTACTTGGTTTGGGAACAGTCGGATCAGGTGTTGTAAAGATTATTGAAGAGAATAGACAACAGATTAAAGACACCATCAATAAGGATATTGTCATTAAACATATTCTAGTCCGAGATAAATCTAAGAAACGTCCGTTAAATATTAGTCAATATCATCTTACAGAAGATATTAATGACATCTTAAATGACAATTCTATTGATATAGTTGTTGAAGTTATGGGTGGTATTGAACCTACTGTTGATTGGTTAAGAACAGCCCTTAAAAATAAAAAACATGTGATTACTGCAAATAAGGATTTACTAGCTATCCATTTAAAATTGTTAGAAGACTTAGCTGAAGAAAATGGCGTCGCTCTTAAATTTGAAGCAAGTGTGGCAGGTGGTATCCCTATTGTCAATGCTATTAATAATGGACTGAATGCAAATAATATTTCTAAATTTATGGGAATATTTAATGGAACTTCTAACTTTATTCTCTCAAAAATGACTCATGAACAAACAACTTTTAAAGATGCGTTAGAAGAAGCACAAAGATTAGGATTTGCTGAAGCTGATCCAACAGATGATGTAGAAGGTTTAGATGCTGCAAGAAAGGTAGTTATTACATCTTATTTATCTTTTAACCAAGTCATTAAACTTAATGATGTTAAATTGGTAGGAATTAGTGACATAACATTAGCAGATATCAATGCAGCAAGCGCATTAAATTATAAAATTAAATTAATAGGTAAAGGTACATATGAAAATGGATATGTGAATGCTTCAGTGGAACCGACACTGATACATAAGAATCACCAACTTGCAGCTGTAGAGAACGAATACAATGCAATATATGTTATAGGTGATGCTGTTGGCGATACAATGTTTTATGGTAAAGGTGCAGGTAGTTTAGCAACAGGAAGTGCAGTTGTAAGTGACTTATTAAATGTGGCACTTTTCTTTGAATCAAACTTACACACTTTACCACCTCATTTTGAATTAAAGACAGAGGAAACGAAAGAAATGATGGATGGTGCAGAACCAGTAGTTATTCAAGAGAAATCTAATTACTATATAGTAATTAGTCACAGTCATAAATCTTTGGAGAAAGTTGAATATGACATAAAAAAGAAATTACCATTTCATAAATCGTTGCAACTCGTTGAGAGGGATCAAGATACCTATGCAATTATTGTTACTGGAATAGAAACATCTCCAGAAAAAGTTTTAAATCAATCAGGATTTAATGTCAAGAAAGTTTATCCTGTAGAGGGAGTTTAATAATTATGAAAAGATGGCAAGGATTAGTTAAAGAATTTAAAGAATATTTACCAGTCAATCAATCTACACCGGCACTAACACTAAATGAAGGACATACACCACTTATTTATTGTGAAAATCTTTCTCAAAAATTAGATATTCAATTATATGTTAAATATGAAGGAGCAAACCCGACTGGCTCATTTAAAGATCGTGGTATGGTTATGGCTGTAACAAAGGCAAAAGAACAAGGGAAAAAAGTTGTTATTTGTGCTTCTACTGGTAATACTTCAGCATCAGCAGCTGCTTATGCTGCAAGAGCTGGTTTAAAAGCAATTGTTGTAATTCCTGAAGGTAAAATAGCATTAGGTAAATTATCACAAGCAGTTATGTATGGTGCAGAAATTGTGTCTATAGAAGGAAACTTCGATGAAGCACTTGAAATCGTAAAAGAGATTGCTGAAGAAAATGATGAAATTGAATTAGTTAATTCTGTTAATCCATTTAGAATTGAAGGACAAAAGACAGGTGCCTTTGAAATTGTTGAACAGTTAGATGGTCAAGCCCCTGACATTTTAGCAATACCAGTGGGAAATGCAGGTAATATAACTGCTTATTGGCAAGGATTTGTTGAGTATCATAATAAAAAGAATACTCAATTACCACAAATGTTTGGCTTCCAAGCAGAAGGAGCATCTCCAATTGTTAAAAATAAAATAATCAAAAATCCAGAAACAATAGCTACAGCTATTCGAATAGGGAATCCTGCTAGTTGGCAAAAAGCTGTTAATGCACTCGATGAATCAAACGGTTTAATTGATAGTGTGACAGATGAAGAAATTTTAGAAGCTTATCAATTAATGACAACAAAGGAAGGTGTTTTTAGTGAACCAGCGAGTAATGCTTCAATTGCAGGTCTAATCAAACTTCATCGCTCTGGTAAGTTACCTAAAGGTAAAAAGATAGTAGCAATATTAACTGGGAATGGACTTAAAGATCCTGACACAGCTATTTCTCTTTTAGATAATCCTATCCAACCTTTACCCAATAATAAAGAAAGTATAATCAGATATATCAAAGGGGCAATCTAGTATGGAGGAAGTTTTAAAACTCAAAATCCCTGCATCAACCGCGAATCTAGGCGTAGGATTTGACTCAATTGGTATGGCATTGGATAAATATTTGCATATGTCTATACGTAAGATTGAAAAATCTAATTGGGATTTTCAATATTATAGTTCAGAACTAGAAGGTTTACCTAAAGATGACAATAATTATATTTATCAAACTGCTGTAAATGTTGCGCGTAAATACAATGTTACACTCCCAAGCTTGCAAATCGAAATGAGAAGTGATATTCCATTAGCTAGAGGATTAGGTTCATCTGCCTCTGCATTAGTTGGGGCTCTTTTCATTGCTAATTACTTTGGTAATATTCAATTATCTAAATACGAATTGTTACAGCTAGCGACTGAAATTGAGGGACACCCTGATAATGTAGCACCTACAATATATGGAGGTTTGATTGCAGGTTTTTATAATCCAATAACTAAAATAACAGATGTTGCTAGAATAGAAATTCCGCACGTAGATATAATTTTAACTATACCTCCATATGAGCTTCGCACTGAAGACTCTAGAAGGGTATTACCCGATACATTTTCACATAAAGGTGCTGTGCAAAATAGTGCCATTAGTAACACTATGATTTGTGCTCTCATTCAGCACAAATATAAGCTTGCTGGAAAGATGATGGAACAAGATGGTTTTCATGAACCATATAGACAACATCTTATTCCAGAATTCAATCAAGTACGTCAACTATCACGTCAACATGATGCATATGCAACCGTTATAAGTGGAGCTGGACCTACGATACTCACTCTTTGTCCAAAAGAAAAAAGTGGTAAATTAGTTAGAACACTACGTGAGAAAATTAATAATTGTGCTTCAGAACTAGTAACAATTAATGAAATGGGTGTTAAAGAGGAAGTAGTGTACCTAAAGTCCTAAATTATTGTAAAATATAGTTAAGAATAAACTTTTAATAACTCTTGAAAGGAGTTCTATACTATATGACTCAGTATAAAATGGTAGTTTTAGATATGGATGATACTTTAATGAACAGTGATAATAAATTGTCCATTGAGACAAAATCTTACTTATTAGATATTCAAAAGCGTGGTTATTATGTGGTATTGGCCTCTGGTCGTCCAACAGAAGGTATGTTACCTACTGCGAGAGATTTAGAGTTAAATAAATACAATAGCTTCATTATTAGTTATAATGGAGGTAAAACTATAAATATGGCTAATGAGAATGTAGAGGTCGATCAGCCTGTTTCAAAAGAAAATTTCGATAATATTGTAGATTATTGTAGAGATAAGAACTTTTTAGTACTTACTTATGATAATGGATATATCATTCACGATAGTAGTCATGAATACATGAACATAGAATCACAACTTACCGGATTACCTATGAATCGTGTTGCTGATTTGAAGGAATATATTAATCATAGTGTGCCTAAAGTTATGGGTGTGGATTATGTAAGTCATATTACTGAGGCACGTATTGAATTGGATGGTAACTTCAATAAAGACATTGATGTGACAACGAGTAAGCCTTTTTTCCTAGAGTTTATGGCAAAGAATGTTTCGAAGGGAAACGCAATAAAAGCACTTTGTAAAAGATTACAAATTCCTCTAGAAGAAGTCATAGTATTCGGGGATAGTTTGAATGATAAGTCAATGTTTGAAGTTGCTGGATATTCTGTAGCAATGGGAAATGCTAGCGATGAACTCAAGAAAATTGCTGACGAAGTAACTTTAGATAATAATTCTAATGGTATTCCTTATGCATTAAAAGAAATTTTGGTTTAAAGCATGATTTCAATGAATTAGTGTGAAAATTAATAATTTTAAGGTTAATTGAAACTGACTTCTCTGCCTATGAGTGGTAAGTCATAAAAAAACGTCGATATAAATATAAGTAAGAACTTATCATGTTAATATATTATATGAGTCTGTGACATAATTCCTAGAAAAATAGCCCGTAAATGAATTTTCAAAATTCATTTACGGGCTTCTTTATTCATAATATAGGTTACATAATTAATCTTCATCCATGCCAACAATTTCTTCATTGAATATATTTGAATTTTTGTTTACTTTTTTCAAATCAATTAAAAATCTACATTTTTAATTGATTTGCTATTTCGCAGTATGTGTCCAGTCATGTTTCCCTTTAAAACGTTTAACATGTGCATAGACTTGATCTGCAGCATAATCTAGATTTGTATAAACTGTAATACTATATGCTGATTGATTGACCCCAAAAGGTTCTTCAAGAAATACTTCTTTAAGATGTGAGAAAAGGTCATTCATTTGCGTGTGCTCTAAGCTTGGATATTCTCTCAAAGTTCGTTTTAAGAGCTTACCATTTTTTTCTTCAAGTGCTTGAACAACTATAACAAAGCGTTCCTCTTTCTTTATAACATCATCGAATAAATTTGTTTGTCCAACCATGTTATCCACCTCTATACCATTTTATTATCTTTATTATACATTATAAGTTTTAATCATAAAATAACGAAAATTTATGTACGGTGTTAAATCATAAATAAGAAGGTGAACAAAATTCCTATCGAATTCGAAGCTCCAACACAGTCTATAGTCACGATGTATATTGTCAGTAAAAATTAAGTATGAAGTACTCTTTAGCATCGAGGATATTGATATTGAAAGTGATGTAAGCATTTTGGGGTCAACTATCAATTACTAATATTAAGAAGGCCTGTGACAAATATACACGTCACAGGCTCATTTAATAACTAATTCTTGTAATTATGCGGAGTTAAATCTATTTCTTCCAGTTTGACAAAATGTGTCCGTTTGATTAATTTATGAGTAATATAGATGATTGCTAGAATAAATAATGGTGTAAAGTTTCGAATGACACCTAAAATATCACCAGATGCGATACTACCAAAGGAACTACCTATTAATAAGAATAATAATGTGAAAAGGACAATAATAGGTCCTACTGGGTAAAAAGGTGCTTTATATGGCAACAGTTTATCTGGGTTTTTACCCTGTTTTTTAATTGCTTGTCTTAATCTAATTTGTGACCAAATACTAGATCCCCAAACGACAATAACCATAGATCCTATGATATTTAATAAGTTAAATACAGCATTAGCATTAAAATTAGCATAAATTATGACTAATACAATAATAATATATGTTGTAATTAATGCACGCATAGGTAATTTAGTCTTATCATTGAGTTTTCCAAAGAATTTAGGTGCTTGTTTATCAGCACTTAAAGAAAATAGCATTCTACTTGTTGTATAAATACCAGAGTTAGCTGCTGATAATAATGATGTTAAGATAACAGCGTTGATGACTGATGCAGCAAAAGCGATTCCTATTCTATCGAAAACAATTGTAAACGGACTTTGTGATACAGACTCATTTTCATTAAGTAAAAGTGGGTCCGTATATGGAATGATGGCAGCTATCACAGCTATAGACAATACGTAAAAGAGTAATATTCTCCAAAATACCTGTTTTATAGCTTTAGGCATTGATTTTTCAGGATTATTTGATTCACCAGCTGTTACTGCGACTACTTCAGTACCACCAACTGAAAATCCAGCAACTAAAAGAACGCTTAATATGCCTGATATTCCACCGACAAAAGGTGCTTGACCTTTTGTATAATTCTCAAAGCCATATGTATGACCACCAAGAATACCGAAAATCATCATAATTCCAAAAATAATAAATACTATTATAGTAATGACTTTAATAAGTGATAACCAAAACTCAGTTTCTCCAAAAGCTTTAACAGAAAAAATATTAATTAAAAACAACAGAGTTAAAAAAATTAAGCTCCATGTAAGTGGATTTAAAACTTTAAATACATCCCAATATTGTAATACATTGGAAGCAACAATGATATCTACACTTGTTACAAGTGACCACATACCCCAATACAACCAACCCATGGTAAAACCAAGTGACGAATCAACAAATCTGGTAGAGTATGAACTAAAAGAACCAGAAACCGGATAGAAAGTTGCTAATTCTCCTATTGATGACATTAAAAAATAAAGCATGATACCAATTAGTATATAAGCTAATATAGCTCCTCCCGGACCAGCTTGAGAAATGACACTTCCAGTTGCCACAAAAAGTCCAGTACCTATAGCGCCACCTATAGCTATCATGGATATATGTCTCGAATTGAGACCACGTTTCATATTATTATCTTCCATATGCCGTCTCCCATCTATCTTAAAATATATCCTTCATTTTAATCTTTTTAAAGATACTATTCAATAACTTTTTAGTACTTTAAAGCGTAATTGTTAAATTTTTCTGATATTTCTTATATTTTTCTAACAATAACTTTAAAATAAGTTTATTTGCTATCGGAAAGGGGTTTAATTAAAATGGATACTACATAGTAATCAATATTAAATATAAAGGTGAGGGGGAGCTTGCTATGTCAAAACAGGATGGAAAATTAACTGGACTTTTTGGTGCTCCAGTTTCGGATAGAGAAAATAGTATGACAGCAGGACAACGTGGACCATTATTAATGCAGGACGTTTATTATTTAGAACAAATTTCTCACTTCGATAGAGAAGTGATTCCTGAACGTCGTATGCATGCGAAAGGTTCAGGTGCATTTGGAACGTTCACAGTTACAAATGACATCACACAATATACAAATGCGAAAATATTCTCAGAAGTCGGAAAACAAACAGAGATGTTTGCACGTTTTTCTACCGTATCAGGAGAACGTGGAGCAGCAGATTTAGAACGTGATATACGTGGGTTTGCTTTGAAATTCTACACTGAAGATGGAAACTGGGATTTAGTAGGTAACAATACGCCAGTTTTCTTCTTTAGAGATCCTAAACTATTTATTAGTTTGAATCGTGCTGTAAAACGAGATCCACGTACAAATATGAGAAGTGCACAAAATAACTGGGACTTTTGGACAGGTCTCCCTGAAGCATTGCATCAAGTGACAATATTAATGTCAGACAGAGGTATGCCAAAAGGATTCCGAAATATGCATGGATTCGGATCTCATACGTATTCTATGTATAATGATAAAGGTGAACGTGTATGGGTTAAATATCATTTCCGTACACAACAAGGAATTGAAAACTATACTGACGAGGAAGCAGCTAAAATTGTAGGTATGGATAGAGATTCTTCACAGAGGGATTTATATAATGCTATCGAAAATGGAGATTATCCAAAATGGAAAATGTACATTCAAGTTATGACAGAGGAACAAGCTAAAAATCATCCAGACAATCCTTTTGATTTAACAAAGGTATGGTATAAAAAAGACTATCCACTGATTGAAGTGGGAGAATTTGAGTTGAATCGTAATCCTGAGAATTATTTTCTTGATGTAGAGCAGGCAGCGTTTGCGCCTACAAATATTGTTCCTGGGTTAGATTATTCACCAGATAAAATGCTACAAGGACGTTTATTCTCATATGGAGATGCCCAACGTTATCGTTTAGGAGTTAATCATTGGCAGATTCCTGTCAATCAACCTAAGGGAGTTGGAGTTGAGAACTTGTGTCCATTTAGTCGTGATGGACAAATGCGTTTCTTAGATAATAACCAAGGTGGAGGCCCACATTATTATCCTAATAATCAAGGTATATATGAGTCACAGCCTGAACACAAGAAGCCACCATTCCCGACAGATGGTGATGGTTATGAATATAATTATCGCCAGGATGATGACAATTACTTTGAACAGCCAGGTAAATTATTCAGATTACAGTCCGAAGATGCAAAAGAGCGTATCTTCACAAATACAGCTAATGCAATGGATGGGGTCTCTAAAGATGTCAAAGTTCGCCACATTCGCCACTGCTATAAAGCTGATCCAGAATATGGGAAAGGTGTAGCAAAAGCTTTAGATATTGATATCAATCAAATTGATTTAGAGACAAACCAAGACGAAACATATGAAAACTTTAAATAATCTAAAATTCATAGATTGCTTACCACTGAATTTTATGATACAATCTTAAATCGTAAGAATTCCTAACAACATTAGAAAGGGTGTTTAACGTGCGCGTAAATATTACATTAGCCTGCACAGAGTGTGGCGATCGTAACTATATTACTACTAAAAATAAACGTAATAATCCTGAACGCATTGAAATGAAAAAATATTGCCCAAGATTAAATAAATATACGTTACATCGTGAAACAAAATAATTACTTATCTTTCAAATACGACAATTTGAAACGAAAACTCTCCTTAACTCATAGGGGAGTTTTTTTTAGTTTATACATAGATAGAAGGATTTTCACTTGTATATTTTGAAATATATGTTATTCTATAAAACGTAATAATTACGATTTGTAGAAAGAGGTTATAATATATGGCGAAAAAATCTAAAATAGCAAAAGAGCAAAAAAGACAAGAATTAGTAAATAAATACTACGAGTTACGTAAAGAGTTAAAAGCAAAAGGAGACTACGAAGCATTAAGAAAGTTACCAAGAGATTCATCTCCAACTAGACTAACTAGAAGATGTAAAGTAACTGGTAGACCTAGAGGTGTGTTACGTAAGTTTGAAATGTCTAGAATTGCATTTAGAGAACATGCGCATAAAGGTCAAATTCCAGGTGTAAAAAAATCTAGTTGGTAAAAATTTACTACTTAGGTCCATTTACAATAGAAGAAAAACAATGTACATTTAAAAAGGATGAATAATATGAATGATTTTTACAAAATTAAAGGTATTATTCGTATTTTGAATAAATATTTTGAAGATTAATTCTATTGTAAGGGGTTAAAAAAGATGAAAATTTTTGATTATGAAGATATACAATTAATTCCCAATAAATGTATTGTTGAAAGCAGATCTGAGTGTAATACTTCGGTTAAATTTGGGCCTCGTACTTTTAAATTGCCAGTTGTTCCAGCAAACATGCAAACAGTCATGAATGAAGAACTTGCGCAATGGTTTGCAGAAAACGATTATTTTTATATCATGCATAGATTTAATGAAGAAAATAGAATTCCATTTATAAAAAAAATGCATCATGAAGGGTTATTTGCTTCTATTTCTGTTGGTGTTAAAGAAAACGAATTTAATTTTATTGAAAAATTAGCTTCTTCATCGCTCATACCAGAATATATAACAATTGATATTGCTCATGGTCACTCAAATTCAGTTATAAATATGATTAAGCATATAAAAAAACATTTACCAAATAGTTTTGTGATAGCTGGAAATGTTGGGACTCCTGAAGGAGTAAGAGAACTTGAGAATGCTGGTGCAGATGCTACAAAAGTAGGTATTGGTCCAGGAAGAGTATGTATTACTAAAATTAAAACTGGATTTGGTACAGGAGGTTGGCAACTTTCTGCGTTAAACCTTTGTAATAAGGCAGCTAGAAAACCTATTATTGCTGATGGAGGGTTAAGAACCCACGGTGATATAGCCAAATCAATTCGTTTTGGTGCCTCTATGGTGATGATTGGGTCTTTGTTTGCTGCCCACGAGGAATCACCGGGTGAAACCGTCGAGCTAGATGGCAAAAAATATAAAGAATATTTTGGTAGTGCCTCAGAATATCAAAAAGGTGAACATAAGAACGTTGAAGGTAAAAAAATGTTTGTAGAACACAAAGGATCTCTTAAAGATACGCTTACTGAAATGGAACAAGATTTACAGAGTTCAATTTCATATGCAGGAGGAAAGGACTTGAAGTCATTAAGAACAGTTGATTACGTCATAGTTAGAAATTCAATTTTTAATGGTGATAGAGATTAGTAAAAAGTAGTAGGTGAATACAATTAAAAGATTTCTTTTATTGATTACATTTTTACTTTGCATCGTTATTTTTACGCCAGTCAAAGAAACTACTTTTATGATAAAAGCTCAAAATGATATACGTCATCAAATTAATCGATGGATTGATTCTGATTCAAATGACGATAATACTCAATTAGCGATTCCTAAAAAACAAGAATTTGCAATCAACAATATACAGATGAATATGACTAGAAAAGATGTTGAAGCACAGTTGGGACGACATAAGCGTATGACTTCGAGTGTGTATGGCACAAATTGGTACACATATTATTCAAATGATTATAATCAATTTTTGATGGTGAGTTATATTAACAATCATGTTAATGCATTGTATACAAATCAAAATCTTATTTCATCTAAATCTCAAATTAAGTATGATACTCCTAAAGATGTTGTTAGGGAAAGATATGGGTCCCCGATTCAAGTTATAAAAAAAGGAAAAGTTGGTTTTGATGTAAAAAGTAATGAGTATGATGTTTTCCATAAAGACCATATTTATACCACAGTATTTTATGATAAACACAGAGATAATGGTGTGAAGTCATTATTACAAGTGAGTGAGAAAATGGAAAATCGTTTAAGATATCAATATGGTAGACCATCTAAATTACTTGCAAAGAGTTTTGAGTTGCAAAATTTTGACATTGTTAATGCTGAAAGAAAACAGCATGGCTTAAAAACATTAGATTATTCCAAGGATGTTTCTCATACTGCGCGTAAGCATAGTATTGACATGGTTAAGCATAATTACTTTGACCATGTAAATGAAAAGAAACTTTCTCCTTTTGATAGATTAAAAAAAGATGGAATCGAATTTAAAGCTGCTGGAGAAAATTTAGCATATGGACAATTGAATAGTATCTATGCACATGAAGGTTTGATGAATTCATTGGGGCATAGAAAGAATATTTTAAACACTCATTTTGATTACTTGGGCGTAGGTGTATATTTCAATGATCGAAGACAACCCTTTTGGACTGAAAATTATACAAGTTAAATGTTTATATATATGACTTATGGGTATAAGTAGTCCGTAAGGATGTAGATAAATATGAAGCAAAAAAGTAAAAAGCAAACTGATATACTTGAAAAAGTGAAAGAAATATTAGATAAGAACAAAAAAACAAAATCGGTTGGTCAGAAGTTGTATTGAATTTTTCTCTCACAACAGGTGTAGTTCAGAGTAAAAAATTTGATAAAAGCGTTATCTTAACACTAACACTGGCATCGAGATTAATATATTAAATACCCTAGGACATTAGTTGCTGTCCTAGGGTATTGTTTTTAAACCATATAAAAAATATAAGGAGGCCTACACTTAAAAATAAGAAATTGATTATAAATTTATTACATTTCTCTATATAATCCTATTACTTTACCTATTACAATGACATTATCTAAGTAAATAGGCTCCATAGTACTATTTTCAGGTTGTAGTCTATAACGATTTTTTTCTTTATAGAAGCGTTTAACAGTAGCTTCTTCATCTTCAGTCATAGCTACTATAATATCACCATTTTCAGCAATAGTTTGACTTCGTACAATTACTTTGTCGCCATCTAATATTCCAGCTTCAATCATACTTTCCCCAACTACATTTAAAATAAATATATCGCTGTTATGTGTTGAAGTTAAGTGCTCTGGTAGTGGAAAATATTCTTCTATATTTTCTACAGCGGTAATTGGAACGCCGGCCGTAACTTTACCGATAACCGGAACATGAATTGTTTCCTCTACATTTACCTCATCTAATTGTTCGCTAACTATCTCGATAGCTCTAGGTTTAGTAGGATCTCTTCTTATATATCCTTTTTCTTCTAATCTAGATAAATGTCCATGTACTGTAGAACTTGAAGCTAAACCGACAGCTTCGCCAATTTCTCGAACACTTGGTGGATAACCTTTTGTTTGAACAATTTTCTTAATATAATCATATATTTCACTTTGTCGCTTAGTGAGTTCTCTCATAAATAGGCACTCCTTATTATTGTTTGAGATAATTATATCATTAATTACCTTTTCTAACAAACATTTGTTCGCAATGTTGTTGACACAGAACTTATGTTCTGATAAATTACTTATACAAACAAATGTTCTAGGAGTGAGATTGGATGATTTTAAAATACAAATATAAATTTTTAACATCTATGGCAATAGTAATAGTGTCTTGTATTGTTTTTTTAACTTTCTTTTTAAGCGTTAACCAAGGTGCTCAATCAGAACAAACGTACGAAATGACTGACCACAAGATTCATCAACATAATCAAAAAGGAACTACTCAAAACTATAAAGACAAACAAAATAGCGAACAGAATGATCAGTCTGTGTTCGCATTAGTCAATTAATTTTCATATTATCTACTGTAAAATGAGCGTAACAATTTGGTTATGCTTATTTTTTTGATATATTCTACTCAAGTAATAAGTATCATTAAAACTAACAGAATATTTGTTAATTATTATCATAACAATAAAATTTTATGCATTAAGAAAGAGGTTTCAAATGAGTAAAGAAAATTTAAATATTGATAGAATAAATGAATTAGCCAGAAAAAAGAAAGAACAGGGCTTAACCAATGAAGAGGCTAAAGAACAGACTAAATTAAGAAAACAGTATTTAGAAGAATTTAGAAAAGGTTTTAAACAACAGATAGAAAATACTAAGGTCATTGATCCTGAAGGAAATGATGTGACACCTGAAAAGTTAAAAAAGATACAAGAAGAGAATCACAATAAATAAAACAATAGAGTTCGACTCATCATTGATATATAAGTTGAAAATTTTCGTAGTCATTGATGATTTACTTAGAAATAATTTATTTTTAATTAACTTTTATGGAGTTAAACTAGGTATATAGTTTGAATCCAGTTATATCCTTAGATCTAATTTATCTGATTTTTCTTTATCATTTTAAAATAAAATAAGTTATAATTAAAAATAGATATTAATTGTAGAAGGGAAGACACAACGATGTTTAATGAAAAAGATCAATTAGCTATAGATACGATACGTGCTTTAAGCATTGATGCAATCGAAAAAGCAAATTCAGGACACCCTGGATTACCTATGGGAGCGGCACCTATGGCGTATACTTTATGGACGCGCCACCTTAATTTTAACCCTCAATCTAAAGATTTTTTTAATAGAGATAGATTTATTCTATCAGCAGGTCATGGTTCGGCTTTATTGTATAGCTTATTACATGTCTCTGGTAGTTTAGAACTTGAAGAACTTAAACAATTTAGACAATGGGGTTCGAAGACGCCTGGACATCCAGAATATAGACATACTGATGGCGTAGAAGTTACTACTGGTCCATTAGGTCAAGGTTTTGCCATGTCTGTAGGGATGGCGTTAGCAGAAAGTCATTTAGCAGGTAAATTTAATAGGGACCAATTTAATATAGTTGATCATTACACTTATGTACTAGCGTCAGATGGTGACTTAATGGAAGGTATCTCACATGAAGCTGCATCTTTTGCAGGTCATAATCAGTTAGATAAATTAATTGTCCTTTATGATTCAAATGATATATCTTTAGATGGAGATTTAGATAAATCATTTTCTGAAGACACAAAACAGCGTTTTGAAGCCTATGGTTGGAACTATATTCTAGTTGAAAATGGTAACGATTTAGATGAGATTGATAATGCAATCACTCAAGCTAAATCACAACAAGGACCTACTATTATCGAAGTTAAAACTATTATTGGTTTTGGTTCTCCTAATAAAGCTGGTTCAAATGGAGTTCATGGTGCCCCACTTGGTGAAGAAGAACGTGCACTTACATTTAAAGAATATGGATTAGATCCTGAAAAACGTTTTAATGTTCCTGAAGATGTATACGAAATATTTAAATCAACAATGTTAAAACGTGCAAATGAAAATGAAGAGGCTTGGAATAATATGCTTAAAAATTATAGTGAAGCCTATCCAGAATTAGCTGAGGAATTTAAATTAGCAATGAGTGGTAAATTACCAAATCATTACGTTAATGCCTTACCAGAATATGATTTAAATCACAGTGGTGCTTCTAGAGCTGATTCAGGAGAAATAATTCAAAAATTAAGTGAATTTGTTCCTTCATTCTTTGGTGGATCAGCAGACTTAGCAGGTTCAAATAAATCTAACGTTAAAGAAGCTAAAGATTATAATAAAGATACTCCAGAAGGTAAAAACGTATGGTTTGGTGTACGTGAATTTGCAATGGGAGCAGCAGTAAACGGTATGGCAGCACATGGTGGACTTCATCCGTATGCAGCAACATTCTTTGTATTCAGTGATTATCTAAAACCAGCTTTACGATTATCATCAATCATGGGGCTCAATTCAACATTCATCTTTACTCATGATTCAATTGCTGTAGGTGAAGATGGACCCACACACGAACCTATAGAACAATTAGCAGGTCTTCGTGCCATTCCTAATATGAATGTTATTCGTCCAGCTGATGGCAATGAAACACGTGTAGCTTGGGAAGTTGCACTTGAATCAGAACAAACGCCAACATCATTAGTGTTAACTCGTCAAAATTTACCAACTTTGGATGTTGATAAACAAACAGTTGAAAATGGTGTGAGAAAAGGTGCGTATATTGTTTTTGAAACAGAACAACAACTTGAATATTTATTATTGGCATCAGGATCAGAAGTTAATTTAGCTGTAGAAGCCGCAAAAGAATTAGAGCAACAAGGAAAAGGTGTGCGAGTTATTTCTATGCCAAACTGGTACGCATTTGAACAACAATCTTCTGAATATAAAGAATCAATTTTACCTTCTGATGTTACTAAACGTATAGCTATCGAAATGGCATCACCTCTCGGTTGGCATAAATATGTTGGTATTGAAGGTAAAGTCATTGGTATAGATAGTTTTGGTGCTAGTGCTCCTGGAGATTTAGTAGTTGAAAAGTATGGATTCACTAAAGAAAATATTTTAAAACAAGTTCGTTCATTATAAATTTAGACAATGATTTAGTTGAACTTTTTAGGTTACTAACCATCAAAATTGGTTAGTAACCTTTTAGATATTAAAATAGAATTTAATAATATCTTTGGCTTTGTTATGATAATAAATGGAGTACTAATCGTTATTATTCAAGAATGTCTTGAAATAACAGAACGAATTTAGTAAAATTCATAAGGATACAGAAAGCGGGTGAAATAATGGCAATTTGGGTAGCAATTATTCTGATCGTTATAGCACTTATTGCAGGTTTAATTGGTGGTTTCTTATTAGCTAGAAAATATATGAAAGATTACTTAAAGAAAAATCCACCTATCAATGAGGAAATGCTACGTATGATGATGATGCAAATGGGACAAAAACCATCTCAAAAGAAAATCAATCAAATGATGACAATGATGAATAAAAATATGAATCAAAAAATGTAAGGTTCATAGACATTATATTAATGAGTGTTACAGAAACTTATCAAAATAACTGTAGCGCTCTTTTTTTACTTATTATTAATATATTAATTTTATGTTCTAGTAATGAATTAAATACTATATATGTATTAAAATGTTAAAACTTGAACATTTAAAGTGTCAATTTTATAGTGATAGTGATATACTATCAAATGATTATTTAAGCGAATAAGTTTATGTCAAAAGAGGGTGTCAATTTGGCTTATTTAGTCTTTTCCATTGTGTTTGCATTTCTAATGGGTGCTGTCGTTATAGTGATAAGAATGAAAGCACAACAGTTTCCAGTCAATGAAAAGAAAATTATCTTACCACCATTTTTCATGGCTACCGGTGCATTGATGTATGTGGTACCATATTTTAGATTAACTGGTATGGAAATGTTAGAATCTTTGATATTAGGTGTTTTGTTTTCTACTGTTTTAATCTGGACTTCTAGATTTGAAGTTAAAGATGATAATATTTATATGAAACGGTCTAAAGCATTTCCAATTATTTTAATATCATTATTAATAATAAGAACAGTTATTAAAATATTTATAAGTAGCGAAATTGATCCAGGTGAAATTGCTGGTATGTTTTTTTTACTTGCATTTTGTATGATAGTACCTTGGAGATGTGCAATGCTTTATAAATATAAAAAATTGCAAAAGAATCTTATTAAGTAATATGTTTAACCACTTATCATTATTTTGATAGGTGGTTTTTTACTTGAAAAAGGTAAAAAAAGCATATAGAATTGAAACGAACAAACGTTCTTATCAGGAGGGTAATTATGAAAATTGTACATACCGCTGATTGGCATCTGGGTAAAATTTTAAATGGAAAGCAATTGCTTGAAGACCAAAAATATATTTTAACTCAATTTAAACAACATATGGAGAAGGAACAACCAGATTTAATAGTCATTGCAGGTGATTTGTATGACACCTCATATCCAAGTAAAGAAGCGATAGGTTTACTAGAAGAGACTATTGAATACTTAAATATAGAACTTGAAATTCCAATAATCATGATAAGCGGTAACCATGATGGTAGGGAAAGATTGAATTATGGCGCTAAGTGGTTTGAGAATAATCAACTTTACATAAGAACTCAACTAGAAAATATTGATGATCCAATAGAATTGAGTGGTGTTCAATTTTTCACTTTACCTTTCGCAACTGTGAGTGAAGTGCAAAATTATTTTAAGGATAAGCAAATAGAAACATATCAACAAGCATTAAACGAATGCTTAGAGCAAATGTCTAGTTCCATAGATAATAATAAGGTAAATATACTAATTGGTCATTTAACTATAGAGGGCGGTAAAACTTCAGATTCGGAAAGACCATTAACTATTGGAACAGTAGAATCAGTTGATATGCATTCTTTTCGGTTGTTTGATTATGTAATGCTTGGGCACCTACATCATCCATTTAGTATAAATAACTCTTTTATCAAATATAGCGGTTCGATATTGCAATACTCTTTCTCTGAAGTAACTCAATCTAAAGGATATAGAGTTCTTGATATTGAAAATAATCAAATATTAAATGAAACTTTTGTTCCTTTAAAACCTCTAAGAGAATTAGAAGTTATTGAAGGTGATTATGAAGATATTATTCAAGAAAGAATAAAAGTAAAAAATAAAAATAATTATTTTCATTTTAAGTTAACGAATGTTTCTCATGTTACTGATCCAATGATGAAACTGAAACAGATTTATCCCAATATATTAGCGCTATCGAATGTAGCATTTGAGCATAGTGAGAATTTTAGCCATGCCGAAATCAAAAAGCAAGATGATCAGACAATTATAGAAAATTTTTATGAAAATATGACGGATCAACATCTGAGTCAAGTTCAATCAGACAAAATAAAGCACTTGTTAAGTTTTATATTGGATAGGGAGGGATAAGATTTGAAGCCTTTACATATAGTTATGGAGAACTTTGGCCCTTTTATTAAAGAAACTATTGATTTTGAGCAAGTTGAAACTGATCAACTCTTTCTAATTAGTGGTAAAACTGGATCTGGTAAAACAATGATATTTGATGCTATAGTATACGCATTATACGGCATGGCTTCGACCAAAACTAGAAAAGAAGGAGATTTAAGAAGTCATTTTGCAGACGGTAAATCGCCAATGTCAGTAATTTATCAATTTAAAGTTAATAATCAAACCTTTAAAATTCATAGAGAAGCACCTTTTATTAAAGAGGGGAATATAACTAAAACACAAGCCAAGTTAAATATATATGAATTAGTTGATAATCAATTTGAATTAAGAGAAAGTAAAGTGAATCAAGGTAATCAATTTATTGTACAATTATTAGGCGTTAATGCTGAACAATTTCGTCAATTATTTATTTTGCCTCAAGGAGAATTTAAAAAGTTTCTTCAGTCAAATAGTAAAGATAAACAATCGATTCTTAGAACACTTTTTAATAGTGAGCGATTTGATGAGATTAGACATCTACTTGTAGAAAATGTAAAGCAAGAAAAAGTACAAATTGAAAATAGATACACTCAAATTGAAAATTTATGGAATGATATAGATACATTTAATAATGATGAATTGGCCTTATATAAAGAATTAGAGAGTTCTCAGACAGATAAAATGATTGAAAAATTCCCACAATTTAATGATTATGGGTACAAAATTCTCAAGTCATTTGAAGATGCTAAGATTAAAATAACTAAAGAATTAGATGATTTAAATCATAAATATAAAGTGAATGTTGAATTAAGTGAGAATACTAAAAAATTAAAAGCGGAAACAATCAAATTTGACGAATTAAAAAAAGAACAAAACTATATTGATAAATTGAATCAAGAATTAAAAATGATTCAGGAATCTAAAGTATTAATCACTTATTTTACTAGGCTGCAAAGTTTAAAAAAAGGTAAAGATGAATTAGAGTCACTTCATGAGCAATCAAAATTAAATGAAACAAACTATTGCAATGAAATTAAAGATTTTCAAAAACAACTCGAACATTTATCAACACGAGAAAATGAAATAACTCAATTTAATCAGTATCTAGAAAAAAACCAAGTTTTCTTTAATCAATTAGATATGATTATTAGTAGTTATCAACAAAAACCGGTAATTGAAGAAGAAATAAAAAGATTATACAGTGAATATAATGATTTAATAACCAAAAAAGAAAAATTGACGAAAGAATTGAACGATAAGAACAAAGATTTTGCAATTATTGAACATTACACTGAAGAGATTTATAACCTGAAAAAGATTATAGATGAATATGAAAGACAAAAAAAGGATGAGAAATTATTTGATAAATTACAACAAGATAAATCATCTTATCTTAGTAAATTAAATGAGAAGAAAGAACAGTTAAATGAAATTGAATCATCAATAATTAATATAGATGCGACTTTAATTGATTTGAATGACAAAAAGGATTTTGTAAATGAAATAAAGTCCGCTTTGTCAGTAGGGGATACTTGTCCAATTTGTGGTAATGAAATACATTCATTGGGAGAACATATCGATTTTGAATTAATTGCTCAAAAAAATAATAAAATAAAACAGTTTGAAAGTAAGAAGGTAAAAATTCGTGATGAAATAATCAAAATAGAAACTCGAATTGAGGAATTAAATCATAGAGAAAAAGAATTAAATTTTGAGAAACAAGAACAGAAAGATATCAGTGAGCTTCAAAAACAACTTAATCATTTGAAACAACTAAAAGACGAACAACAAAGCATAAATAAGTTAGTAGAAAATTTTGAGAAACAAGAAAAAGAAATAGTTAATAAAATACATCAGTTTGATTTAGATTTGAGTAGAAAGAACACGCAAAAAGAAAAACTGGAAATTCAAATTAATGATTTTGAACGACATTCACAATTTTCATCAGTAAAGGATTTTGAAGCTTATTATTCTCATGCTAAAAAACAAGTTGAGAACTATGAGTATGATAAAGAAAAAACTAAAAATAAATTGAACGAGTTAAATAATAAGTTAAAGATAGAAATGAATGATCAAAAACATTTAACTGAGAATTTAACTCAAACAAGTAAAGAAATAAATAATTTAGAATTAAAAATGGAAAAAGAAATGCAACAACTTGGTTTTGAGTCTTATGATCAAGTCAAAAGCGCTGCAGATTTAAGTGCCCAAAAAGATGAAATAGAAAGAGAAATTAGTATTTATAATAAGAACTATCAAAGTTTTGAAATAGAGATTAACAGACTCAATGAATTAGTTAAAGGAAAAAAATTATTAAATTTAGAAGATTTACGACAATCTATAGAAAAAACAAACTTGAAACTAGATGAAACGAATTCACAGATAGCTACGATTAGCTATAAAATAGATAATAACTCTAACAAATTTAATAACATAAAAAATATAATTCAGATCCTCGATGATGAATTGAAAGTGCAAAAAGAAATTTTCTTGCTATCAGAAATATTAGCAGGTAAAAATGATTATAAATTAACACTAGAAAATTATGTTTTAATTTATTACTTGGAAAAAATAATTTTTCAAGCGAATCAACGACTTTCATTTATGAGTGGTAATAGATATCAACTGATTAGAAGAGAGGCCATTTCCTTAGGATTAAGTGGATTGGAAATTGACGTGTTTGATTTTCATTCAAATAAATCGAGACACATAAGTTCACTTTCAGGAGGAGAAACATTTCAAGCATCACTGGCTTTAGCTTTAGGATTAAGTGAAGTCGTACAGCAAGAATCAGGTGGAATCACTTTAGATTCTATGTTTATAGATGAAGGATTTGGCACTTTAGATCAAGAAACACTTGAAACTGCGATAGATACATTAATTAATTTAAAATCATCTGGGCGCATGGTTGGTATAATCTCACATGTAAGCGAGCTTAAGCAACGCATTCCTTTGATTTTAGAAGTGACAAGCAATCAATACGAAAGTCATACACAATTTAGAAAAAATTAAAAAAATAGAGACTTAAGATTTTGTGACATGCTCTAATTTAAAGCTATTGATTTTTCAATACTTTAATAAAAACATGCATAATTTCTTTAAGTCTCTATAATTGAATATAGTGATTTGATTATTTTTTAAGCAAGTCTCTAATTTCTGTTAATAAAACAGTATTTTCTTCTACTTCTTCTTCTTTCTCTTCTTTTTTCATAACTGTATTAGCTATCTTAACAAAGATAAATAAAGCAAAAGCAATTATAATGAAGTCAATTATTGATTGTATGAAAAGTCCATACTTGATACCCCAAAAAGACCAATCTTCAGCAAAATCAACTGAACCAAATAATTTACCAATTAATGGCATGATAATGTATTGGACTAGAGATGTAACTATTTTATTAAACGCTGCCCCCATAACTACAGCAATAGCTAAGTCTAAAACATTGCCTTTGAGTGCAAACTCTTTAAATTCTTTTAACATAAAGCATATCCCTTCTTTTAAAATATATTTCTGATTATACAATATATAAATATTATAGCAAATACTATAATTATGTAAATTTGATAATGTTGAAGACCTTTGTTAATCTATTAAAGTGTATTGGTAAAGTTAAAAATTTTAAAATAAAATTTAATTTTTTGATTTTACTGCCTTGAAAAATTAAATATTCGAATGAAGGGAGTAATTAATTATGAATTCTTCTTCACAAGAGAAGAAAAATAAAAAGTTTTCTTCGGTTTTCATCTATAGTTCAATTATTGCAGCTATAGTAGTGATCATCGGTGCTGTTTGGCCTGAGAAATTCGATAGCGTTACTAATACAGCTAAGATGTGGATTACTAATAATTTGGGTTGGTATTACCTTATTTTAACAACAGTAATTGTATTCTTCTGTGTTTTCTTGATTTTCAGTCCAATTGGGAAACTTAAATTAGGGAAACCTAATGACAAACCAGAATTTAATACAATTTCTTGGTTCGCAATGCTATTCAGTGCTGGTATGGGGATTGGTTTAGTATTCTATGGTGCAGCTGAACCTATGGCACATTTTGCAGCTCCACCAACAGCTGATCCTGAAACGACAAAAGCATACACTGAGTCTTTAAGATCTACATTTTTCCATTGGGGATTCCACGCATGGGCAATTTATGGTGTGGTAGCATTAGCCTTAGCTTATTCTCAATTCCGTAAAGGAGAACCTGGATTAATTTCTAGAACTTTACGTCCACTATTGGGAGATAAAGTTGAAGGACCAATAGGTACTTTTATTGATGTATTATCTGTTTTTGCTACATTAGTTGGTGTAGCTGTATCTCTAGGTATGGGCGCGCTTCAAATTAATGGTGGCTTACATTATTTATTTGACGTGCCGAACAACACTTTTGTTCAAGGTATTATTATAGTTGTCGTAACAATTCTATTTATTGCTAGTGCTTGGTCAGGTTTAAGCAAGGGAATTCAATATTTAAGTAACTTAAATATAGGTCTTGGTACGGTATTAATGATTGCTACATTAATTGTTGGACCAACTGTTTTAATCTTAAATATGATGACAAGTTCTACAGGTAGTTTATTAAATTCATTCTTGTTTAACAGTTTTGATACCGCTGCGTTAAACGGTCAAAAGCGTGAATGGATGTCAACTTGGACATTATACTATTGGGGTTGGTGGCTAAGTTGGAGTCCATTCGTTGGTGTATTCATCGCACGTGTATCTAAAGGTCGTTCTATAAGAGAATTTATTTCAGGTGTTTTATTAGTACCGGCACTTGTTAGTTTTATATGGTTCAGTGTTTTCGGTGTATTAGGAATTGAAACTGGTAAAAAAGATTCAAGTCTCTTTAAAATGTCACCTGAAACGCAGTTGTTTGGTGTATTCAACCATATTCCGTTAGGTATTGTTTTATCTATCATTGCATTATTGCTTATTGCTTCTTTCTTTGTTACTTCAGCTGACTCAGCAACATTCGTATTAGGTATGCAAACTACATTCGGATCATTGAATCCAAGTAGACTAGTTAAAGTAACTTGGGGAGTTGCGCAAGCACTTATTGCCTTTGTACTATTATTAGCTGGTGGAGGAGATGGCTCTAAAGCCTTGAATGCTATTCAAAGTGCTGCCATTATAAGTGCTTTCCCATTCTCATTCGTCGTCATAATGATGATGATAAGTTTCTACAAAGATGCAAATAAGGAACGTAAATTCCTTGGATTAACACTTACGCCAAATAAACATCGTTTACAAGAATATGTTAAATATCAACAAGAAGATTATGAAACAGATATTCTAGAAAAAAGAGAAGTTAGAAGAAATAAAGAAAAAGAAGAATAAAGTGTAATTGCTTTATAAACCTGAGACAAACAAAATTGTCTCAGGTTTTTTTATAAAAATCACTAATATCTCACTACTAAAATTTTATTATTATATCTGATAATAGATACAGTATCAAATTGATATCATTTCATTTTTGAGCGCATACGCTTATAAGTTTGTGGTCATTCAATTAGTTATGAAGAAACCGAATAGTAGTTTGAGATTTAAAATGATGTTCATTATTGATAACCATTCTCAATTAATAACATTTTCTTATTGCACCAATATCTTATGATAAGTTTTTCTTATATAAACTGATTACAAAAGCGAAATGAAAATAAAGCGTTTTCTAAAGGTACATAGTTGTTTTGATAAACATATAATAATACAATTTAATTAACGGCATATAAATATATATAAATATCAAGGGGGATATAAAATGGCTTCTAATATTAAAGAACAAGCAAAGAAACAATTCGAATTAAATGGTCAATCATATACTTACTATGACTTACAAACATTAGAAGAAAAAGGGCTAACTAAAATTTCTAAATTACCATACTCAATTCGCGTATTGTTAGAATCTGTGTTACGACAAGAGGATGATTTTGTTATAACAGATGATCATATCAAAGCATTAAGTGAATTCGGTAATGAAGGTAACGAAGGTGAAGTTCCATTCAAACCTTCTCGTGTTATTTTACAAGACTTTACAGGTGTGCCAGCAGTAGTAGATTTGGCTTCATTACGTAAAGCTATGAATGATGTTGGTGGGGATATTAATAAAATCAACCCAGAAGTACCTGTAGATTTAGTTATCGACCATTCTGTTCAAGTAGATAGTTACGCTAATCCAGAAGCATTAGAACGTAATATGAAATTAGAATTTGAACGTAACTATGAACGTTATCAATTCTTAAACTGGGCAACAAAAGCTTTTGATAACTATAATGCAGTACCTCCTGCTACAGGTATTGTTCATCAAGTAAACTTAGAGTATTTAGCAAATGTTGTACATGTAAGAGATGTTGATGGTGAAAAAACAGCATTTCCTGACACTTTAGTTGGTACAGATTCACATACTACAATGATAAATGGTATTGGTGTTCTAGGTTGGGGCGTTGGTGGTATCGAAGCCGAAGCAGGTATGTTAGGGCAACCGTCATATTTCCCAATTCCTGAAGTTATCGGGGTGCGTTTAACTCATTCTTTACCACAAGGTTCAACAGCTACCGATTTGGCTTTACGTGTGACTGAAGAATTACGTAAAAAAGGTGTGGTTGGAAAATTTGTTGAATTCTTTGGTCCAGGTGTTCAACATTTACCATTAGCAGACAGAGCTACAATTGCTAACATGGCCCCAGAATATGGTGCAACGTGTGGTTTCTTCCCAGTAGATGAAGAATCATTGAAATACATGAAACTTACTGGCCGTGACGAAGAACATATTGAATTGGTTAAAGAATATTTACAACAAAACCATATGTTCTTTGATGTTGAAAAAGAGGACCCTGAATATACAGATGTTATTGATTTAGACTTATCTACAGTAGAGGCATCACTTTCTGGTCCAAAGCGTCCACAAGATTTAATTTTCTTAAGTAATATGAAAAAAGAATTTGAAAAATCAGTAACAGCTCCTGCTGGTAATCAAGGTCATGGACTTGATCAAAGTGAATTTGATAAAAAAGCAGAAATTAATTTTAATGATGGATCTAAAGCTACAATGAAAACAGGAGATATCGCAATTGCTGCTATTACCTCATGTACTAACACTTCTAACCCATATGTTATGTTAGGTGCTGGTTTAGTTGCTAAAAAAGCTGTAGAAAAAGGATTGAAAGTACCAGAGTTCGTTAAGACGTCACTTGCTCCAGGTTCAAAAGTTGTTACAGGGTATTTAAGAGATTCTGGATTACAACAATATTTAGATGATTTAGGTTTCAACCTTGTTGGTTATGGTTGTACTACATGTATTGGTAACTCAGGGCCACTATTGCCTGAAATTGAAAAGGCAGTTGCAGATGAAGATTTATTAGTAACTTCAGTCTTATCAGGTAATCGTAATTTTGAAGGTCGAATCCACCCATTAGTGAAAGCAAACTATTTAGCATCACCACAACTTGTTGTAGCTTATGCGCTTGCTGGTACAGTAGATATTGATTTACAAAATGAACCAATTGGTAAAGGCAAAGATGGTAAAGATGTATACTTACAAGACATTTGGCCTTCAATACAAGAAGTTTCTGATACTGTAGATAAAGTTGTTACACCTGAACTATTCTTAGAAGAATATAAAAATGTATATCATAACAATGAAATGTGGAATGAAATAGATGTAACCGATGAACCATTATATGATTTTGATCCTAATTCAACATATATTCAAAATCCAACATTTTTCCAAGGATTATCTAAAGAGCCGGGTAAAATTGAACCGCTTAAAAGTTTGAGAGTTATGGGTAAATTTGGTGATTCTGTTACAACAGACCATATTTCTCCAGCAGGTGCTATCGGCAAAGATACACCAGCAGGTAAATATTTATTAGATCATGATGTTGCAATTCGCAACTTTAACTCTTATGGTTCCCGTCGTGGTAACCACGAAGTAATGGTACGTGGTACATTTGCTAATATTCGTATCAAAAACCAACTTGCTCCAGGTACTGAAGGTGGATTTACAACATATTGGCCTACCGGAGAAATAATGCCTATATATGATGCAGCAATGAAATATAAAGAAGATGGAACTGGCTTAGTTGTCTTAGCTGGTAATGACTATGGAATGGGATCTTCTCGTGACTGGGCTGCAAAAGGTACGAATTTATTAGGAGTTAAAACTGTCATAGCACAAAGTTATGAACGTATTCATCGCTCTAACTTAGTTATGATGGGGGTATTACCGCTTCAATTCCAACAAGGAGAATCTGCAGAAACACTAGGTCTTGATGGTAAAGAAGAAATATCTGTAGACATTAATGAAGATGTACAACCACATGATCTTGTAAATGTGACTGCTAAAAAAGAAAATGGTGAAATCATTAATTTCAAAGCTATTGTACGTTTTGATTCACTAGTAGAATTAGACTATTATCGTCATGGTGGTATTTTACAAATGGTATTAAGAAATAAACTCGCGCAGTAATTTAATATAATTTTGACTCATTATTAATTCAAAGCAGTCATGCTAACTATTGTGTTGGTATGACTGCTTTATGTTATCCTTAATTGAAAGAATAAGTTAAAGTTGAAAGAAGGATTACTCCAATGATATACAGTTTGACTGAAATTGAAGCAAGATATCAAGAAACGGATAAAATGGGGGTTATCTATCACGGTAACTACGCAACATGGTTTGAAGTTGCGAGAACTGACTATATAAGAAAACTTGGCTTCAGTTATGCCTCTATGGAAGAACAAGGTGTTATTTCACCAGTTGTAGATTTAAAAGTGCAATATAAAAAATCAATTTACTATCCTGAAAAGGTTACAGTAAAAACATGGGTAGAAAAATATTCTAGATTACGTTCAACGTATTGTTATGAGGTTTATAATGAAAATGGAGAATTAGCTACGACTGGTTCAACAGAGCTTATCTGTATTAAAGCAGATACATTTAAACCCATACGCCTGGATAGATATTTTCCTGAGTGGCATGAGACTTATAGTAAGGTTAACCAGTTAAATAAAGAAGGTAAAGATGCTGAGGTTACGTTTGGCATTGATCATTTATAAAAAGAAGCGAAGTAGTTATTATCGCTTCTTTTTTGTAGTTAAATAATATTTATAATTATATTAATTTCGTTTGTAGATGATCTCATCTTCATGATTGATTGCATCTACAGTTAGTGTTTCACCTTGAAAATACCATAAATCTTTTTCCGCAATAACGACATTTATTTCGAAGAATGTTTGTTCAAAACCTATTTCAATAGCATCTTTATCTTCTACGGTGAACGCTGAACTAAATCCTTGTTTTAATTGGAATTCTCCTCCATATCTTACATAAAACTGAAGTACTTTATTATTTATAGGTAAATCCAATTCGTTTTTAAACCATTCTACTGCCTTTTGAGTTAAATTTATATTCATGGTCTTACCACCTCTCTTGTTTTAAATTTTCATTTATCTAAATTTTAAGGTCATGAGAGCACAATACATTTGATATGCTCTCTTATTGTAATCGAGTAAATATAAAATCATGAAAAAAATGATGAATCTTTTCAAAATTAAGTCTTTATTTTATTTTGCAATTAAGTTATTAATCGCTAATATATTAATAATGCCTGGAACATTGATTTGAAGTCCCAGGCTCTAAACAATTAGAAATTTAAGTTACATCCATTTAATTTTAGGTTCTTCGCCTTTAAAAATTCTAACTATATTAGATTTGTGTCGAATGATTAATATGATTGAAACAATGCCGCTAACAGCAAGTAAAATATAATCATGAATGATAATTGAACCGATTACACAACTAATTGCTGCAATGATACTTGATAAAGAAACATATTTAAAGATTTTTAATACACTAAAAAAGATAATTGCCAAGATAAGAAGTAAAATAGGATTGACACCTAATACAACTCCTGCACTGGTAGCTACTGCTTTTCCACCATTAAATTTCAGATATATTGGATACACGTGACCGAGTATTGCAAACAATCCTACTATTAAACCATTTGTGAAAAAGGTGCTTATAACACCATCCGCATGAACTGGGAACCATAGTGGAAAAAAGACTGTAATAAAACCCTTGAAAATATCTAAAAACGTAACTATAAATCCGGCTGGTCTTCCAAGAACACGAAAACTGTTAGTTGCTCCAGTATTTCCACTACCGTATTGTCTTATATCTTTTTTAAAAAATAATTTACCAATAATTAACCCACTTGGGAATGCACCAATCAGATAACTCAAGATTAACATGACGATGATCATCATAAAAACTTACACATCCTTTAGAAACTTAGCTTCATTCTACCACACTCAATATTAATTAGAACATTGTTAATTTAATTTAATTCAATAAAGTTACTCAAACAACTTAGTAATTTAAATGACACTTGCAATTTAGGTGAATTTATATAAGAATAACTATTGTATAGTTTTAATAACGAACGTACGTTTGTAGGAGGGCGAAATCATTGGCAATGAATAAACAAAATAATTATTCAGATGATTCAATTCAGGTACTTGAAGGACTAGAAGCTGTTAGAAAGAGACCTGGTATGTACATTGGATCAACTGATAAACGAGGATTACATCATCTTGTATATGAAGTTGTCGATAACTCCGTCGATGAAGTATTAAATGGTTATGGTGATGCAATTACACTAACAATTAATCAGGATGGTAGTATTTCTATAGAAGATAATGGTCGAGGTATGCCAACAGGTATACATGCGTCTGGCAAACCTACTGCAGAAGTTATATTTACTGTTTTACATGCTGGAGGTAAGTTTGGACAAGGGGGTTATAAAACATCTGGAGGTCTCCATGGTGTAGGTGCTTCTGTTGTAAATGCCCTTAGTGAATGGCTTGAAGTTGAAATTCATAGAGATGGTAATATCTACACCCAAAATTTCAAAAATGGTGGTATTCCAGCGACAGGCTTAGTAAAAACTGGAAAAACAAAAAAAACAGGTACTAAAGTTACATTTAAACCAGACTCAGAAATATTTAAGTCAACGACGACTTTTAATTTTGATATTTTAAGTGAGCGTTTACAAGAATCTGCATTTTTACTTAAAGATTTAAAAATTACACTTACTGATTTACGTAGTGGAAAAGAACGAGAAGAAATTTACCATTATGAAGAAGGAATTAAAGAATTTGTTAGTTATGTCAATGAAGGTAAAGAAGTATTACATGATGTTACTACATTTGCAGGGCATTCCAATGGAATAGAGGTAGACGTAGCATTCCAATATAATGATCAGTACTCTGAGAGCATATTAAGTTTTGTAAATAATGTTCGTACAAAGGATGGAGGTACTCATGAAGTTGGTTTCAAAACAGCGATGACTCGTGTTTTTAATGAATATGCACGTCGTATAAACGAACTGAAAGATAAAGATAAAAATTTAGACGGTAATGATATTCGTGAAGGTTTAACAGCGATTATTTCAGTACGTATACCAGAAGAACTTCTTCAATTTGAAGGGCAAACGAAATCAAAACTTGGCACTTCAGAAGCAAGGAGTGCTGTAGACTCTGTTGTTTCAGAGAAATTACCATATTACTTAGAAGAAAAGGGCCAATTATCTAAATCATTAGTTAAAAAAGCAATTAAAGCTCAACAAGCACGCGAGGCTGCTCGTAAAGCTAGAGAAGATGCACGCTCCGGAAAGAAAAGTAAACGTAAAGATACATTGCTATCAGGTAAGTTAACTCCTGCGCAAAGTAAAAATACTGATAAAAACGAGTTATATTTAGTTGAGGGTGATTCAGCGGGAGGTTCTGCAAAATTAGGACGCGACCGTAAATTCCAAGCTATTTTACCTCTTCGTGGAAAGGTGATTAATACAGAAAAGGCACGTTTAGAGGATATTTTTAAAAATGAAGAAATTAATACGATTATTCATACTATTGGTGCTGGTGTTGGTACTGACTTTAAAATTGAAGATAGTAATTACAACAGAATTATTATCATGACAGATGCTGATACGGATGGTGCACATATTCAAGTATTATTGCTTACATTTTTCTTTAAATATATGAAACCACTTGTTCAAGCTGGACGTGTCTTTATTGCGTTACCGCCTTTATACAAATTAGAAAAAGGTAAAGGTAAGAATAAAAAAGTTGAGTACGCTTGGACTGATGAAGAATTAGAAAATTTACAAAATCAATTAGGAAAAGGTTTCACATTACAGCGTTATAAAGGTCTTGGTGAGATGAATCCAGAACAATTATGGGAAACTACAATGAATCCAGAAACTCGAACATTAATTAGAGTTCAAGTTGAAGATGAAGTTCGTTCATCAAAACGTGTCACTACTTTGATGGGGGATAAGGTTGCCCCAAGAAGAGAGTGGATTGAAAAACACGTTGAATTTGGTATGCAAGAAGATCAAAGTATTTTGGATAATAAAGAAGTCCAAATACTAGAGAATGAAAAATATATTGAGGAGGAAACGAATTGAGTGAGATAATTCAAGATTTGTCACTTGAAGATGTTATTGGTGACCGATTTGGACGTTATAGTAAATATATCATTCAAGAACGTGCATTACCTGATGTACGTGATGGTTTAAAACCAGTACAACGACGTATACTATTCGCAATGTATTCTAGTGGGAATACGTATGATAAAAATTTCCGTAAAAGTGCGAAAACTGTCGGTGATGTTATAGGTCAGTATCATCCTCATGGAGACTCTTCAGTATATGATGCTATGGTGCGCTTAAGTCAAGATTGGAAGTTACGTCATGTTCTAATTGAAATGCATGGGAATAATGGTAGTATCGATAACGATCCTCCAGCTGCTATGCGTTACACAGAAGCTAAACTTAGTCAATTATCAGAAGAACTATTAAGGGATATTAATAAGGAAACAGTATCATTTATTCCAAACTATGATGACACAACTTTGGAACCAATGGTATTACCAGCGAGATTTCCTAATTTATTAATTAATGGATCTACGGGGATTTCTTCAGGATATGCTACTGATATCCCGCCACATAACCTTGCCGAAGTGATACAAGGTACATTGAAGTATATTGATCAACCTGATATTACAATTAATCAGCTGATGAAATATATCAAAGGGCCTGACTTTCCTACAGGTGGTATCATTCAAGGAATAGAAGGTATAAAAAAAGCATATGAGACTGGTAAAGGAAGGGTTGTCGTGCGTTCACGAGTAGATGAAGAACCTTTAAGAAGTGGACGTAAACAATTAATTGTGACTGAAATTCCTTATGAAGTGAATAAAAGTAGTTTAGTTAAAAGAATCGACGAATTACGTGCTGATAAAAAGGTTGATGGTATTGTAGAAGTTCGAGATGAGACTGATAGAACTGGATTACGAATTGCAATCGAATTAAAAAAAGATGCTAATAGCGAATCAATCAAAAACTATTTATATAAGAATTCGGATTTACAAATTTCATATAATTTTAATATGGTTGCTATTAGTGAAGGCCGCCCTAAGTTGATGGGATTACGTGAAATTATAGAAAGTTATTTAAATCATCAAATTGAAGTGGTTACAAATAGAACGCGCTATGACTTAGAGCAAGCTGAAAAACGTATGCATATTGTGGAAGGATTAATGAAAGCTTTATCTATACTTGATGAAGTTATTGCATTGATACGTAATTCTAAAAATAAAAAAGATGCTAAAGATAATTTAGTTGCAGAATATGACTTTACTGAAGCTCAAGCAGAAGCTATTGTCATGTTACAGCTATATAGATTAACAAATACTGACATTGAAGCTTTGAAAAAAGAACATGAAGAGTTAGAAGCTTTAATAAAAGAATTAAGAAATATTTTAGATAATCATGAGGCGCTTTTAGCAGTAATTAAAGATGAACTAAATGAAATTAAAAAGAAATTTAAAGTGGATCGACTATCTACAATCGAAGCTGAAATTTCCGAAATCAAAATTGATAAAGAAGTTATGGTGCCTAGTGAAGAAGTGATTTTAAGTTTGACACAACATGGCTATATAAAACGTACATCTACACGTAGTTTTAACGCTAGCGGTGTGACTGAAATCGGTTTGAAGGACGGTGACCGCTTATTAAAACATGAAGCCGTGAATACTCAAGATACTGTTCTTGTATTTACAAATAAAGGTAGATATTTGTTTATACCTGTTCATAAACTTGCCGATATCCGTTGGAAAGAGCTTGGTCAACACATATCACAAATTGTGCCAATAGATGAAGATGAAGAAGTGGTAAATGTATACAACGAAAAAGATTTTAAACATGAAGCCTTTTATATTATGGCTACTAAAAACGGCATGATTAAGAAAAGTAGCGCTTCACAATTTAAAACTACTCGTTTTAATAAACCACTCATAAATATGAAGGTCAAAGACAATGATAAACTTATTAATGTCGTTCGATTAGAGACTGATCAGTTAATTACTGTTCTAACGCATAAAGGCATGTCATTAACTTATTCAACTAATGAATTATCGGATACAGGCTTAAGAGCAGCTGGTGTTAAATCAATTAATCTTAAAGATGAAGACTATGTTGTTATGACAGAAGATGTGAACGACTCAGATTCCATAATAATGGTTACACAACGTGGTGCTATGAAGCGTATTGATTTTAATGTTCTTCAAGAAGCTAAACGCGCACAACGTGGAATCACTTTACTAAAAGAATTAAAGAAAAAACCGCATCGGATTGTGGCAGGTGCAGTAGTTAAAGAAAATCACACGAAATATGTTGTATTCTCTCAACATCATGAAGAATATGGTAAAATCGATGATGTACACTTATCTGAACAATATACGAATGGATCATTTATTATTGATACTGATGATTTTGGAGAAGTAGAAAGTATGATTCTAGAGTAAAAGTATATGCAATCACAAAATAAAATGATAAAATAAAAATTAATAATAGCAACTAAAATGAGCCCAAGGGATTTATGTCTAATTTGAACTATCAAAGTGATAATATACATTTATTGTTAATATGAATGTTTAATCTTTGTTAATGAAATTAAAGCATAAATCTCTTGGTGTATTTAAAACGATAAATTTAAGTGGATGAGAGGGATTCGTTTTGCAAGATTTCGATAACTTAATTCCTGGCTGGTTTAAAACATTTGTTCAAGTCGGGAATGACTTAATTTGGTCTCAATATCTTATTGGATTATTATTAACAGCAGGTTTTTTCTTTACAATTAGTTCTAAATTTATTCAACTCAGAATGTTACCAGAGATGTTTAGAGCATTAACTGAAAAGCCAGAAACTTTAAGTAGTGGTGAGAAGGGTATTTCACCATTTCAAGCTTTTGCGATTAGTGCTGGGTCAAGAGTAGGAACTGGAAATATTGCCGGTGTTGCAACTGCTATTGTTCTTGGTGGTCCCGGTGCAGTCTTTTGGATGTGGGTTATTGCTTTTATTGGTGCAGCTAGTGCATTTATGGAAGCAACACTTGCGCAAGTTTATAAGGTACATGACAAAGAAGGTGGGTTCCGTGGCGGACCAGCCTATTACATAACAAAAGGACTTAACCAAAAATGGCTTGGAATTGTATTTGCTGTTTTAATTACAGTTACATTTGCTTTTGTATTTAATACTGTTCAAGCAAATACAATTGCTGAATCATTAAATACTCAATACAATATTAGCCCTGTAATTACTGGAATAGTACTTGCAGTTATTACAGGTATTATCATTTTTGGTGGTGTTCGTAGCATAGCTACACTATCTTCACTTATTGTGCCTATTATGGCTATTGTTTATATAGGTATGGTTTTAATCATTTTATTACTCAATATAGATCAAATTGTACCTATGATTGGCACTATTATCAAAAGTGCATTCGGAGTTCAGCAGGTTACTGGTGGTGCTGTAGGAGCTGCTATTCTTCAAGGTATTAAACGTGGTTTATTCTCAAACGAAGCTGGTATGGGATCTGCACCTAATGCTGCTGCTACAGCTGCTGTGCCTCATCCCGTTAAACAAGGTTTAATTCAATCATTAGGTGTATTCTTTGACACTATGCTTGTTTGTACAGCTACAGCAATTATGATTTTATTATATTCTGGTTTACAATTTGGTGATAGCGCGCCTCAAGGTGTAGCAGTTACGCAATCAGCGTTGAACGAACATTTAGGTTCAGCAGGAGGTATTTTCCTAACTGTAGCAGTTACCTTATTTGCATTTTCATCTGTTGTAGGTAACTATTACTATGGACAATCCAATATCGAATTTTTATCTAACAATAAGATGATATTATTTATTTTTAGATGTTTTGTAGTACTTTTAGTATTTGTAGGTGCTGTTGCTAAAACAGAAACAGTATGGAGTACTGCCGATTTATTTATGGGTCTTATGGCAATAGTAAATATCATATCAATTATAGGTTTGTCGAATATAGCATTTGCAGTGATGAAAGATTATCAAAGACAACGTAAAGAAGGTAAGAGACCTGTGTTTAAACCCGAAAACTTAGAAATAAATTTATTTGGCATTGAGACTTGGGGACAACATGCAAGAATACCAAAAAAATAGTGAATAAATTAATAAAATAACGGCTTGATACATATCCCTTGACGTATCAAGCCGTTTTAATTTTTGGAAAGATTTAAAGTATTGATGTCATTAATTCAGTCTCTAAATAGCAGTAAAAACTTTCAAAATAGATTCCTTTTCAATTTAGGTATTAAGCATTATAATTTTAATAATGATATTAGAAAGGTGATTATGATGAGCAAGTATGTAATAACAAAAACACTCAATAATAATGTCATCATATGCACAAAAAATCATCAAGAGGTTGTTTTAATTGGTAAAGGTATTGGTTTTAATAAAAAGGTTGGTATGACAGTTCAAGAGAATGCTTCGATAGAAAAAATTTATAAATTAGAACAACAAGAGCAACAAGAACACTACAAAACACTTTTGGAGCTCGGAGAAGATCATGTTGTTCAAGCGGTGATAGACTCAGTTAATATTATCAATGAATCTGGTCTAATTACAGATGATAAAAATTTGGTTGTTGCACTTACAGATCACATCATTTATGCCTATAAAAGACTTAAGCAACATCAAATGATTACAAATCCATTTGTGATTGAAACAAAACATCTTTATAGTAATGCATACAATGTTGCTCGAAAGGTAATCGATAAATTAAATAAAACCTTAGACGTACATTTTCCAGAAGATGAAATTGGATTCATCGCATTACATATTGCATCTAACTCTGAAAAATTATCAATTCACGATATTTCAGTAATAAACAAGTTAATCAATAAGAGTATTACAATTATTGAAACTGATTTACAACATTCAATTGATAAACAAACTATACAATATCAGCGTTTTATAAGGCACATACAATTTTTAATATATCGATTAACTAAAGGTGAGTATTTAGAAGCACAAGAGAATTTTATATCGATGATAAAAACTATGTATCCACGTAGTTTTAATACGGCTTATAAAATATTAAAAATGATTCAACGTGAATTTAGTGTGTATGTATACGAAGCGGAAATAGTTTATTTAACACTACATATCAATCATTTTGAAGTTCAAATTAGTAGTAAATAAATCTTAAAATATTCTTTTAATAAGAAAAGTGACTTTAATGATTAGAGTATTGTTATTTGTGGTAAGATAAATATTGTGTTTTTAAGCTTATTTTTACAATAAAATTAAAAAGTAAATAGATGTATTTTTAAGGCGTGGTGAATTTAATGAAAAATGAAAAAGAAATAAATGGAAAGAAAAGCCATTTTTTTAGTTTGTCAGAGTCTAGATTTATGAGGTTTTTAGGCGGAAATGACCTTATTTATGCTTTAATTGCATTGGTTCTTTTAGGTATTGTCATTTTTATCTTTGATAAAATTTCATATGTCTTTCAACCATTTATTATTGTATTTAATACAATAGCAGCACCTATTATTGTTTCATTAGTACTATTTTATTTATTCAATCCTATTGTAAATATGATGGAGAGGTATCGTATTCCAAGACTATTAGGTATAACAATTATTTATGTTGCAATTGTTGGTATTATTACATTAATAGTTAATTTACTTATTCCAATTATTGGATCACAGATAGAAAGTTTTATCAAAAATACACCTAATTATTTACATAAAATTACGCGATCACTTGATAAACTTAATAATAATACAATTTTATCTGGTTATATGGGACAAGTGAACGAATGGTTAGAATCTGCTCAGAAAAAGATACCATCTATGGTTTCAGATTACTCAGATGGATTTGGATCTAAACTTGCAACTTTTGCTGAAGCAGTCGCGAATATCGGTATTGTTATTGGGACTACACCTTTTGTGTTGTTCTTTATGTTAAAAGATGGTCATAAATTTAAAGATTATACTACAAAAATTATGCCACCTAAATTTAGAAAAGATTTTCATGACTTGTTAGAAAAGATGAGTGTACAAGTTGGTTCGTACATTCAAGGTCAAATTATTGTGTCATTTTGTATTGGATTATTACTATTTATTGGCTATTCAATTATTGGTCTTAAGTACGCCTTGGTTTTAGCAAGTATTGCTGCAGTCACTAGTGTAGTTCCTTATTTAGGACCGACAATAGCAATATCGCCTGCGATTGTTATCGCGATTATTACTTCACCTTTGATGTTATTAAAGTTAGCTGTTGTATGGACGCTTGTCCAATTCTTTGAAGGTCACTTTATCTCTCCTAACGTTATGGGTAAAACATTGAAAATTCATCCTTTAACAATTATTTTCATTTTATTATGTGCAGGAAATTTAATGGGCATTGTTGGAGTGATTATTGGTATTCCTCTATACGCTGTACTTAAGGTATTGGTTTCACACATATTTATGTTATTTAAACGAAGATACAATCGCTACTATGGAAATGATGCTGGTGAGTACACTATCACTGAAGAAGAAAAAGGAATTAAACAATAATATATTAATTTAGACTGGAACAACAAAAAAACAATGTTCCAGTCTTTTTTATTTTAAATCACATACATTTACAATCATGATATGCTTAGTAATCATATGTTAAATGATTTTATTCAAATTAATCCCTCGGATGATGTGAAAATTGTATTACAATAATGTAAGGTTCATCTTGCTTATTGATATTCTATATGACATAGCTTTATGATATATTTTGATATATATCATATTGAATTAGAATCGAAGTGAAAACATGACACAAGAATTAAAAAGTAAATTACTTTCTTTTTTAAAATTTATTTTCGCCACTGCTTTATTTATCTTTGTAATTTTTACACTCTATAGAGAATTATCACATATCAATTTTAAAGAAACATTCATACAGTTTGGCAAAATTAATAGATTATGGCTCGTACTACTATTTGCTGGTGGGGGACTGTCACTCATTTTATTATCACTGTACGATATTATTTTAGTAAAGTCTCTTAAACTTAAAATGCCGATGATTAGAGTCTTTAGAGTGAGTTATATTATCAACGCCCTAAATTCTATAATTGGTTTTGGAGGGTTTATAGGTGCAGGTGTAAGAGCTTTTGTATATAAAAATTATACTAATGACACGAAAAAGCTTGTGCAATATATTTCTATTATTTTAGTATCTATGCTTACGGGATTAAGTTTATTATCTATCTTAGTTGTTCTGCGTATATTTAACGCTTCTCACATGATTGATGAAATTTCATGGGTACGTTGGATTTTATATATTGTTGCATTATTTTTACCTATCTTTATTTTCTATACCGTGGCACGACCTGTAGATAGAAATAATCGTTTTATAGGTGTTTATTGTACAGTTGTATCATGTGTTGAGTGGATGGCAGCAGCTACTGTATTATATTTTGCTGCATTGATTGTCGATATACATATCTCATTTATGACTTTTGTAGGTATATTTGTTATTGCAGCTTTATCTGGTTTAGTTAGTTTTATTCCAGGTGGTTTTGGCGCGTTTGATTTAGTCGTGTTACTAGGACTGAAATCACTTGGTATTTCTGAAGAAAAGATACTTCTAGCATTAGTTTTATATCGATTTGCTTATTATTTTGTGCCAGTGATGATTGCACTTATATTATCCTCATTTGAATTTGGAAATACTGCTAAAAAATATCTCGACAATTCGAAGTACTTTATACCTGTAAAAGACTTCACTTCATTTTTGAGATCTTATCAGAAAGATATTTTAGTTAAAATACCTTCATTTTCGTTAGCAATTTTAATATTTTTAACTAGTATTATTTTCTTTATTAACAATTTAACTATTGTCTATGATGGATTGTATGACGGAAATCATTTTGCCTATTATATTGCCTTAGCTATACAAACGGGTGCTTGTTTGTTACTTATTCTAAATGTAAGAGGTATTTATAAAGGCAGTCGTCGTGCAATAATTTATGCCTTTATTTCTATTATTTTAATTGCTAGTGTGACTATATATACTTATGCGTCATTTTTATTATTGTCATGGCTCATTATCATATTTGTGTTACTGATTTTAGCTTATCAACGTGCTCAAGTACTTAAACGACCATTACGCTTTAAAAAGTTGGCGTTTATGCTACTTCTTAGTATCTTTATTCTTTATTTAAATCATATTTTAATATCAGGAACTTTATATGCATTAGATGTTTATCATATTGAGATTGATACGTCTTTATTACGATATTACTTTTGGATGACCA
Source organism: Staphylococcus sp. HMSC068G11 (assembly GCF_001815825.1). Taxonomy (NCBI): domain Bacteria; kingdom Bacillati; phylum Bacillota; class Bacilli; order Caryophanales; family Staphylococcaceae; genus Staphylococcus; species Staphylococcus sp. HMSC068G11. The sequence continues at coordinate 33,315 of NZ_KV822098.1, read as the reverse complement.
TTGTTATTATTATGCTACTCGTTGGCGTTATTGCTTGGCTTTTTGATTATAAGTATAAACGTTCTCATCACAGCGTTGATTTAACACTTTGCGATGAAATTATTCAAAAATACGGTGGTAATTATTTAAGTCACCTGGTTTATAGTGGTGACAAAGATTGTTTCTTTAATGAAAATAAAGATTCTTTTATTATGTATCGATATAAGTCCAATGCCCTTGTCGTTTTGGGTGATCCAATTGGCAATACTAAATCATTTGAGTCATTATTAGAAGCATTTTATCAGTTTGCTGAGTATCAAGGTTATGAAATTATTTTTTATCAAATAAGTGATCAATATATGCCTTTATATCATAATTTTGGGAATCAATTCTTTAAATTAGGTGAAGAAGCTATTATTGATTTAACAACGTTTACAACATCTGGTAAAAAACGACGTGGTTTTAGAGCGACGCTTAATAAGTTTGATGATTTAAATATCAATTTTGAAATTATTGAACCACCATTCACTCAAGATTTCTTTGATGAACTTAAATTTGTGAGTGATAAATGGTTGGATGGAAGAAGTGAGATGCATTTTTCTGTAGGTCAATTTACTCAAACTTATTTATCGAAAGCACCTATTGGAGTAATGAGAGATCATTCTGGCAAGATGATTGCATTTTGTAGTTTGATGCCTACTTATTCTAATAATGCAATATCTGTTGATTTAATTAGATGGCTGCCTGAATTGGATTTACCTTTAATGGATGGATTATATCTTCATATGTTGTTATGGAGTAAAGAAAAGGGGTATAAAGCATTTAATATGGGAATGGCGACACTCTCCAATGTAGGTCAATTGCATTATTCTTATTTAAGAGAGAGAATGGCGGGGCGTGTATTTGAACATTTCAATGGTTTATACCGTTTTCAAGGATTAAGACGTTATAAAGAAAAATATAGCCCCAATTGGGAACCTAGATTTTTAGTTTATCAAAAGCATTATTCTCTGTGGGAGAGTATGCTTAAAGTGATGAGAGTCATACGCCATAAATAATGAGTGTTTTAAACATTTATCTCTAAATATCCATAAATATAGCCTGGAACATCAATTGTTGTTCCAGGCATTTTTAATCTAAGGTAGTTGTTGACTAAATTGAAAAAATCTTTTTATCAAAAATCTACATTTATATTTTTTATTTTCAAGATGGAGTGATATATTCAAAATAAATCATGATCCAATCTATTATTTACATATGATTATCTTTGATATAATTAGCACGGTCTTGTTGTTCTTGTTTATAATGTTCAGGGTTCTTTTTGTAAAAATCTTGATGGTATGCTTCCGCTTCATAAAAAGTTGATGCCGGTAAAATTTTTGTTGCAATTGCTTTATCAGCGTTAAAACTATCTTGGAGTTCACATATATATTGTTCAGCTAACTGTCTTTGATGTTCATTTGAATAGAAAATAGCGGTCTTATATTGAGAACCTCTATCCTGAAATTGACCACCATCATCCAAAGGATCGATAACTGAAAAGAAAATTTCTAATAATTTATGATATGAAAATAGAGCAACATCATACTCAATTTTAACCACTTCATAATGCCCAGTAGATCCAGTTTTTACTTCTTCATAAGAAGGATTAACTAAGTGTCCTCCCATATATCCCGATGTGACTTTTTCGATACCATCGAATGTATCAAAAGGTTTAGTCATACACCAAAAACAGCCACCAGCAAAGTATGCAGTATTGATATTCATTTATGCCATCCTCTCATTGGACCTTAGTACCATTTATTAAAAAACTCTTGCAATTTGAATACTTTTTCTATAACGTTAATACATATTAATTATAGTATATAGATATGTAATTTTGAAGGTATAAGGTAGGTAAATATGACTGAACAGAAGGATATTAAAGAAACAGAGTATCGACGACAGAAAGGAACAACTTCGACACCTTCTAGGCGAAGAAATAAAAAAAGAATGCGGAAGTTACCTTTTATCATTTTAATCATCCTTATTATTTTAATTTCTATCATTGTGTATATTACCCATCAGTATAACAGTGGTATGAAGTATGCTAAAGAACATGCTAAGGATGTGAAAGTGCATAAATTTAATGGGAATATGAAAAATGATGGGAAGATTTCAGTTCTTGTCCTTGGTGCAGATAAGGCTCAAGGTGGCAAATCACGTACTGACTCGATTATGATTGTTCAATATGATTACGTACATAAAAAAATGAAAATGATGTCTGTCATGAGAGATATTTATGCTGATATTCCTGGTTATGATAAATATAAAATTAATGCCGCATATTCACTTGGAGGCCCAGAATTGTTAAGAAAAACACTTAACAAAAATTTAGGTATTAATCCTGAGTATTACGCTGTAGTAGATTTTACGGGATTTGAAAAAATGATAGATGAACTACAGCCTAATGGTGTCCCAATTGATGTGGAAAAAGACATGTCTGAAAATATAGGTGTGTCTTTGAAAAAAGGACATCATAAGTTAAATGGTAAAGAATTACTTGGTTATGCTAGATTTCGTCATGATCCGGAAGGAGATTTTGGTCGTGTGAGAAGACAGCAACAAGTGATGCAAACATTAAAACAAGAGTTAGTTAATTTCAATACAGTTGCAAAACTACCAAAAGTTGCTGGTATTTTAAGAGGTTATGTTAACACAAACATGCTTAACTCTGCGATTTTTCAAACAGGTATAAGTTTTGGAATTCGTGGAGATAAAGATGTGCAATCTTTGACAGTTCCTATTAAAGGAAGCTACCAAGATATTAATACAAATAATGACGGTAGTGCGCTTCAAATAGACTCTGAGAAAAATAAGCAAGCAATCAAAAATTTCTTTGAAGATAATTAAAAAATGAATCCCTGAAAGTAAGACAATTAATAATAATTGTTTTACTTTCAGGGATTTTATGTTTACTGATCAGATTTTCTTACGCCACCGACAGCATAATGATCTTTTCTCATTTCTTCAATGACCACGTGAATCGCTTCTTTATTTGCACCTGTAGTTTTTTCTACAGCATGAGTGACTTCCGTAACTAAATCCTTAAGTTGTTCATCAGAACGGCCTTCTAATAATTTCACATTAATGATTGGCATAATCAACATTCTCCTTTGCTATATAACATTGGCTCTTTTAGTATAGCATGAAAATGAGAAGAATGAATAAGAACAAATGTTCTTATTAGAATTGAAATAGAACAAGTGTTCTTATATAATGGTTTTGTAAGGGAGGATCAGTTATGTATGATTACAATTTATTAGAAGATAGGGATGTACTCTGCATAGACCAAAAAAGTTTTTTTGCGAGTGTATCATGTATGGAAAAAGGATTGGACCCATTAACAACTAAGCTAGCAGTTGTAGCAGATACGAAAAGGCAAGGTTCGGTTGTTCTAGCAGCAACTCCAAAGTTAAAAGAATTAGGTATTAAAACGGGATCAAGACTTTTTGAGATACCGCATCGTAATGACATTTATATTATTAATCCAAGTATGAGAAAGTATTTAAATGTATCTGTTGCAATTTCAAAGATTGCACTGCGGTACGTTCCACCTGAAGATTTACATCAGTATAGTATTGATGAATTTTTCATGGATGTAACGGATAGTTACCATAGATTTAATTCAACAGTTTTTGCTTTTTGTAAAAGATTTCAAAATGAAATATTAGAAGAAACAGGTATTCACTGTACCATTGGAATAGGCTCGAATATGCTATTGAGCAAGGTTGCAATGGATATTGAAGCTAAGCATACGGAAAACGGTATAGCTGAATGGCGTTATCAAGATGTACCTGAAAAATTATGGCCAATTCAACCACTTAGAGATTTTTGGGGGATTAATAAGCGTACAGAAAAGAAATTGAATAAAAGAGGAATATTTACAATAGGAGATTTAGCAAAGTATCCATATCATTATTTAAAAAGAGATTTTGGAGTTTTAGGTATAGATATGCATCTACATGCAAACGGTATTGATCAAAGTAAAGTAAGAGAAAAATATAAAGTAACAAATCCTTCAATATGTAAAAGTCAGATTTTAATGCGAGACTATCAATTTGAAGAATCCAAAGTTGTCATGCAAGAATTGATAGAAGATGTAGCAAGTCGTTTAAGAGCAGAAAAGAAGCTTGCGCGAACAATTCATTTTTCTTTTGGTTATGCAGAAGGTGGTGGCATACATAAGCAATACAGCTTGGAGGATCCTACAAATTTAGAAAGAGATATATTCAAAGTCATTAATTATTTTGCAAATCGTCTGTGTGACAAAAAAGCATTGTATAGAACGTTAAGTGTATCGTTAACTCAGTTTATTAAAGAAAGCGATCGACAACTTAACTTATTCATTGATGAATATGAACGTAAGAAAGATGAAAAACTTGCTAAAACCATTGATCACTTACATTTAAAATATGGAAAAGGAATTGTGTCAAAAGCGACTTCATACACCGAAGCTGGTACAAAGCATGGTCGATTAGGACTAATGGCTGGTCATAAAATGTAGATATACAAAGAGAGTTCCCCCTCGTCGTGCAACATATAGAAGCGAAAAGATAACGACTGGAAGGAGGATTTATTTAATAATAAGTATCAAAATTTGCGAGGGCTTTTATAGCATTCTCTCGATCTTCGGGATTTTTAAAACTGATTTGTAAAGCACCATAAATATCTTCACGTACTTCTAAAATCTTTAAGTTTATAATAGAAATATTATGTGAACTTATGATGTTTGTAATTTGACTTATCATACCCGGTTTATCAGGGATATCAACATAAAGATCATACGCAGTAGATATTGCACCGTGTTGTTTAACAGGAAGTTGATCACGATAATCTTTAGCTTTAACGAAGAAATCGTAAATACTATTACTATTTTGTTCTTGTATCAAATGTTCAATACCAGTAATTTGTTTCTTAATCTCGTTAAGTAAAGATAAAATATGATTTGGATTATTTAAAGTGATGTCCTTCCACATCTGAGCATTACTACTTGCTATACGAGTTATATCTCTAAAGCCACCGGCTGCTAATTTTTCGATTAAAGAATGGTCTTTGACATGATTAGCACTTAGATGAACTAAAATTGAAGCGATGATATGTGGAACATGACTCACTATACCGGTTACGAAATCATGTTCATTTGCATGGGTAACGATAAATTTTGCTAAAGTAGGTTTAAGTAATTTTTTTAAATATGTCGCGGATTCATTGTTTTCCATTTCATTAAATACAAGAATGTAATAAGCATTTTCAAATAAATGTTTTTTCGCGTTTAAAACACCAGATTTATGACTTCCTGCCATAGGATGACCACTAATTAAATGAATATCATGTTTTAATAATTCTTTTTCAAATGATTGTATAGTAAGTTTGGTACTACCTGTGTCTGTTACAATCAAATGAGTTTTTGTATTGTAATTTGTAAGTTCAGATAGATACTTAATTGTTTGCTCAACAGGAGTGGCAAAGATGATTATATCTGCTATCTCAACAGCAGCAGCATAATCATTAACTTTTTGATCAATAATACCTATAGAAAGGGCTTTATCAAGTTGTGTGTAGTCTGAATCGTATGCAAGAATATTGAAATTACTGTAATGATATTTTAAATTACTCGCCAAGCTACCGCCAATAAGGCCTAACCCTACAAATAAAATATTTCGCATAGAGCGCCTCCTTGTTTCAGAATTTTCAGAATAACAATATTGTATATGAGTCATTTCAAGTATTCAATAACAAATATAACTTATGTATGATTTTAAGTTATTAAATAAAGAAGAATTTATAGTTTAATTTCAGTACGTTTTTGTATAGGACATAAAGATAAACTCAACAAATTTTTCAATTTAATTTTAAAGTCAGTTGACAAATTAGAGAAAGATAGGTATTATACTAAATAATTAGAAAAATCAGATAATTTGATTGATAGAGTAATCATTATATTTTGTAGCAAGCAGAAAGCTAATGGTAGATGTAAATTAGCACATGATAATAGATGAAATGGGGTTTCAAATTTTAACTTAATCATTAAAGTGAACATATTTGTTAACTAAGGTGGCACCACGGTAACGCGTCCTTATAGAATGATAGCGTTATTGTGGTTTTTTTGAAGCAAAATGAAGTATCTAAAGTTGAGGTAGCACCAGAAAGTTAGTGGTAGATGAGAACTAACACCGTCTTTAGTGAAATTGGGTTTTGTGGAACAACTTAAAATAAATTGAACAAGTGAGCTATGAATATATTATATTCTGCTAATAAAGGTGGTACCGCGCGTCAGCGTCCTTATAACGAAGGAGGCTGATTTTTTTTGGAAAAGGAGGAAATCAATGGATATTGTATACAAAAAAGTGAATGCTCAAATTACGCCAGAGGCTTTAGCAAAATTAAAACAAAAAAAGATTATTTTTGAAAGTACCAATCAACAGCAACTTAAAGGTAGGTACTCGATAGTAGTATTCGATCATTATGGCAAAATTACATTAGATAATTCTGAACTTTTAATTAAGCTAGACAACCATTGTGAAATAGTTAAGAATCAACCGTATCAACGACTTAAGGAATTAGTAGATAAATATTATTTTGAAATAAAAGATAAATATTTAAAAGATTTGCCTTTTATTTCCGGCTTTATAGGGACATGTAGCTTTGATTTAGTACGACATGAATTTAAAAAATTACAAGATATTAAATTAGAAGATCATCAAACTCATGATGTCCAATTTTATCTAGTGGAAGATGTATTTGTTTTTGATCATTATAAAGATGAATTATATATTATCGCAAGTAACTTATTTTCTGATAGAACAAAAGAAAGATTAAAGGAATCTATTGAACGAAAAATTGAAGACTTAAAAAAGATACATTTTTCGGTTGAGGATATAAAATATAAATCCATCCCTCGACATATAACCACCAATATATCAGAGCAACAGTTTGTTCAGACTATAAGAAGACTAAAAAAGAAAATTACTGAAGGAGATATGTTTCAAGTAGTTCCTTCAAGAATTTATAGTTATAAACACCATTTTCAACATAATTTACATCAATTAACTTTTCAGTTATATCAAAATTTAAAGAGACAAAATCCTAGTCCATATATGTATTACATTAATAAAGATATGCCGATTGTAATAGGAAGTTCTCCTGAAAGTTTTGTAAAGGTGAAAAATGGAAAAGTTTATACGAATCCTATAGCTGGAACAATTAAAAGAGGTCAAAATAAAATAGAAGATGAAAATAATGAAAAGACATTAATGAAAGATGAAAAGGAATTGAGTGAACATCGTATGCTCGTAGATTTAGGAAGGAATGACATTCATCGAATAAGTAAAACAGGCACTTCACAAATTACAAAACTAATGACAATAGAACGTTATGAACATGTCATGCATATCGTTAGTGAAGTCACTGGAGAATTAAAACCAAATCTATCTCCTATGAGCGTCATCGCAAGTTTACTACCAACAGGTACTGTCTCAGGTGCACCTAAACTTAGAGCTATACAGAGAATATACGAATCTTATCCATATAAAAGAGGTATCTATAGCGGTGGTGTTGGGTATATCAACTGTAATCATCATTTAGATTTTGCATTGGCTATACGCACCATGATTATCGATGAGGAAACCGTCAGTGTCGAGGCAGGATGTGGAGTAGTATATGATTCTATTCCAGAGAAAGAACTTGAAGAAACAAAACTTAAAGCTAAAAGTTTATTGGAGGTAACTCCATGATATTAATAATAGATAACTATGATTCTTTTACCTATAATCTTGTAGATATTGTAGAAAAACATTGTGAAACGATTGTTAAATATCCCGACGATCCAAATATATGTAATCTAAAAGGTATTACAGCAGTCATTATCTCACCAGGACCTGGACATCCATTAGACAATCAATTATTAATTAAATTAATTGAAAATTTCGAAAATTTACCCATTTTAGGTGTTTGCTTAGGTGCACAAGCGCTCACTTGTTATTACGGTGGCGATGTCATACAAGGTAGTTGTGTCAAACATGGAAAAGTAGATACTTTAACTATGGTTAATCGGTCCCCTCTATACAAAGGAATTAAGTCAAGTTTCAAAGTTATGCGTTATCATTCATTAATTAGTGATCCATGCTCATTTCCAGAAAGTTTATTAATCACTGGCCAAACATATGATTGTATACAATCTTTCCAACACAAAAATAGAAAGCATTATGGCATACAGTTTCATCCAGAGTCCTTCGCTACAGAAAATGGGAAACAAATCATTATTAATTTTATCAATATAGCAACGAGAGGAAGTTGAAAATGCCCCTTCTTGAGAAAATTAAACAAAATAAATCCTTATCTAAAAAAGATATGCAATCATTTATTATTACACTATTTGATTCAAATATTGAAACCAATGTAAAGGTAGAATTATTGAAAGCTTATACAAACAAAGACATGGGTCAATATGAGCTAACGTATTTAGTTGAATACTTTATTCAGACAAACTATCCAGACCAACCATTTTATAATAAAGCTATGTGTGTATGTGGCACAGGTGGAGATCAATCAAATAGCTTTAATATTTCTACAACTGTAGCTTTTGTTGTAGCAAGTGCAGGAGTGCCAGTAATTAAACACGGAAACAAAAGTATTACTTCACATTCAGGAAGTACAGATGTACTACATGAAATGAATATAAAAACAAACAAAATGTATGAAGTAGAGCAACAATTAAATTCGAAAGGATTAGCATTCATAAGTGCAACGGATTCTTATCCAATGATGAAAAAACTTCAATCAATTAGAAAATCGATTGCAACACCTACAATTTTTAACTTGATTGGACCATTAATTAATCCTTTCAAATTAACTTATCAAGTGATGGGTGTATATGAAGCTTCACAACTTGAAAATATAGCACAAACATTAAAAGATTTAGGTAGAAAACGAGCAATTTTAATTCATGGTGCAAATGGTATGGATGAAGCCACGCTCTCTGGTGAAAATATCATTTATGAAATCAACAGCGAAAGCGCATTAAAAAAATATAGTTTAAAAGCAGATGAAGTTGGTTTAGCTTATGCAAAGAATGACACGTTGATAGGTGGTTCACCTCAAAAAAATAAACAAATTGCATTGAATATTCTAAGTGGCAACGATCAATCAAGTAAACGAGATGTAGTTTTGTTAAATGCTGGAATTGCTTTATATGTTGCTGAGCAAGTGGAAAGTATCAAACATGGCGTAGAGCGAGCGAAATATCTCATTGATACAGGTATGGCAATGAAACAATATTTGAAAATGGGGGGTTAAGTAATGACTATTTTAAATGAAATTATAGAGTATAAAAAAACCTTGCTTGAGCGTAAATACTATGATAAAAAACTTGAAACTTTACAAAATAACGGAAATGTTAAGAGGAGAAAGCTGATTGATTCACTTAACTACGATAAAACATTATCAGTTATTGCTGAAATAAAGTCGAAAAGCCCATCTGTACCTCAATTACCGCAACGTGATCTTGTTCAACAAGTTAAAGATTATCAAAAATATGGTGCTAATGCTATTTCAATATTAACTGATGAAAAATACTTTGGCGGTAGTTTTGAACGATTAAATCAGTTATCAAAGATAACATCGTTACCAGTTTTATGTAAAGATTTTATTGTTGACAAAATTCAAATAGATGTTGCAAAACGAGCTGGTGCATCCATTATTTTATTAATAGTAAATATTTTAAGTGATGATCAATTAAAAGAATTGTATTCATATGCGACAAACCATAATTTAGAAGTTCTAGTAGAAGTTCATACAATTAGTGAACTTGAACGTGCACACCAAATTAACCCTAAAATTATTGGTGTTAATAATCGTGATTTAAAGCGATTTGAAACCGATGTTCTACATACAAATAAATTACTAAAGTTTAAAAAGTCTAATTGCCGCTACATTTCAGAGAGTGGTTTTCATACAAAAGAAGATGTTGAGAAAATTGTAGATTCAAGTATTGACGGTTTACTTGTAGGGGAGGCATTAATGAAAACAAACGACTTAAGTCAGTTTTTGCCTAGTTTAAAGTTAAAGAAGAATCTCTATGATAGTTAAATTTTGTGGTTTTAAAACCGAAAGTGATATTAAGAAAATTAGAAAATTAGAAGTTGATGCAGTAGGGTTTATACATTATCCCCATAGTAAGAGACATGTCTCACTGAAACAATTAAAATATTTGGCTAAAATAGTGCCAGATCATATAGAGAAAGTAGTAGTTGTTGTAAATCCTCAAATGTCTACCATAAAGAGAATAATTAATCAAACTGATATTAACACAATCCAATTACATGGAAATGAGAGCATTCAATTAATAAGAAATATTAGGAAACTTAATTCAAAAATAAGAATCATAAAAGCAATTCCAGCAACAAGAAATTTAAATAATAACATACAAAAGTATAAAGATGAGATAGACATGTTTATTATAGATACACCATCAATCACATACGGTGGTACAGGTCAAAGTTTTGACTGGAAATTATTAAAAAAAGTAAAAGATGTTGATTTTCTCATTGCGGGTGGTTTGGATTTTGAAAAGATAAAACGATTAGAAAAATATTCATTTGGACAACGTGGTTATGACATCTCAACGGGCATTGAATCACATAATGAAAAAGATTTTAATAAGATGACTCAAATATTAAAATTTTTGAAAGGAGACGTATAATTAATGAAAATTCAAACAGAAGTAGATGAATTAGGCTTTTTCGGTGAATATGGTGGCCAATATGTACCTGAAATATTGATGCCAGCTATTATTGAACTAAAAAAAGCATATGAAGACGCGAAGTTAGATACTCACTTTAAGGAAGAATTTAATTATTATTTAAGTGAATATGTTGGTAGAGAAACGCCTTTAACATTTGCTGAATCATACACAAAATTGTTAGGAGGTGCCAAGATATATCTTAAAAGAGAAGACTTAAATCACACTGGTGCTCATAAAATTAATAACGCAATAGGACAGGCACTATTAGCTAAAAGGATGGGGAAAACTAAATTAGTAGCCGAAACAGGTGCTGGTCAACATGGTGTAGCAAGTGCCACCGTCGCTGCTTTATTCGATATGGACCTTATTGTTTTCATGGGAAGTGAAGATATCAAGCGTCAACAACTTAACGTATTTAGAATGGAATTGCTAGGGGCTAAAGTAGTGTCTGTGTCAGATGGGCAAGGAACATTATCAGATGCAGTAAATAAAGCTTTACAATATTGGGTGAATCATGTTGAAGATACACATTATTTGTTAGGCTCAGCGTTGGGACCTGATCCGTTTCCAACAATGGTCAGAGATTTTCAGAGTGTGATTGGTAATGAAATTAAAAGCCAAATTTTAAGTAAAGAAGGACGACTTCCAGATGCGTTAGTCGCGTGTGTGGGTGGAGGATCCAATTCAATAGGTACGTTCTATCCATTTATACAAGATGACGTTAAATTATATGGGGTAGAAGCTGCAGGAAAAGGAAGTCATACGCATAATCATGCCTTAGCCATAGGGAAAGGTAAACCAGGTGTATTACATGGTTCTAGAATGTACCTTATTCAAAATGATGATGGACAAATTGAATTAGCACACTCAATATCAGCGGGACTTGATTATCCAGGTATTGGACCTGAACATTCGTATTATAATGATATTGGTCGTGTATCATATGAAAGTGCTACAGATAATGAAGCTATGGAAGCACTTATAACATTCTCAAAAGTTGAAGGCATCATTCCAGCAATTGAAAGTGCACATGCATTGAGTTACGTTGAAAAGTTAGCGCCAAATATGGATGAAAATGAAATTATTGTTGTGACTATTTCAGGACGTGGAGATAAAGATATGGAAACAATTAAACAATACAAAGAAAACGGTGGTGAACAAAATGAGTAAATTATTCATTCCGTATATTATGGGTGATTTAAATTTTATTCATCATTTAAAAACATTAACTGAGAATGGAGCAGACATTGTTGAAATTGGTGTGCCATTTTCTGATCCAGTTGCAGATGGACCTATAATTATGAAGGCAGGACGCAAGGCTATTGATGAGGGTTCAAACATTAATTTCATTTTTGATGAATTAATAAAAAATAAAAATACTATTTCATCTAAGTATGTACTGATGACTTATTATAATATTCTAAGTGCTTATGGAGAAAAATTATTTTTGGATAAGTGTGATGAAGCTGGTGTTTATGGTTTAATTATCCCAGATTTACCTTACGAACTTACAAAAAAGTTTAAAAAAGAATTTTATCATCATTCTGTTAAAATAATATCGTTAATTGCTATGACCGCAAGTGATGCTAGGATTATGCAAATTGCAAAGAATTCAGAAGGATTTATTTACACGGTAACAATGAATGCCACAACAGGTAATAGTGGGGAGTTCCATCCAGATTTAAAGAGAAAAATTGAATATATATAAAAGGTTTCAAAAATTCCTGTGGTTGCTGGATTTGGTATCAAAAATCCTGAACATGTTAAAGATATAGCGTCCGTTGCAGATGGTATTGTAATTGGTAGTGAAATTGTAAAACGTATTGAAATAGATTCAAGAAAAGAATTTATCACTTATATCAAATCAATCAGAACTGCGTTGAATTCATTTTAAGAATATATATAAAGTTAAATCAAAGTTAAGAAAACAGATAAAAAATATACATAGCAAAAACAATGATTACTCTATGAATTAACTATTATGCTAATAGTAACTTCAAAAAATTAAATGATCCTAATTGAATAATCTACTACTAATGTGGGTAAATATTAATTACAATTAATTTGAAGAGGTGTATATATTCATGAGTAAAAAAGTTTTATTTGTTTTAACAAGTACAAGTCAATTTACAGATGGTACAGAAACTGGATTATGGTTAGAAGAAGCAGGAGCACCATATAATATATTGACTGAAGAAGGTATCAATGTTGATGTTATATCTATTAAAGGTGGAAAAGTAAATCTTGATCCAAATTCTGTTTCTAATGAATCACTTAATCAGTATGCTAAATTCGTGTCACACTTAAACGATACACCTAGTATCGAAAATGTAAATGCAGATGAGTATGACGCTATTTATCTACCAGGTGGACATGGTACTGTATACGATTTTGCCAATAATGAGAAATTAGCTGATATTTTACTTCAATTTAAAAATAGTAATAAAGTCATCTCTTCAGTATGTCATGGACCTAGTGCGTTTGTAGGTGTAAAAGATGCAAATAATGACTATCTAGTAGATGGTGTCAAAATAACTTCATTTACTGATAGTGAAGAAAAAGCAATGGGATTTGAAAATAAAGTGCCATTTTTAACTCAATCTAAATTAGAAGAGCAAGGTGCAAATTTTGTAGTGAAAGATGACTTTACATCTCACGTAGAAAAAGATGGGCAATTTATCACTGGACAAAATCCCCAATCAAGTGAAGAAATTGGTAAAGCACTTGCAAATGAATTAAAATAATAGTAAATAATTAGTGATATGGGCGACATTACTGTTTAGCCCATATTATTTTATACATAAACAGAATAAACGAGATTTAACTTTTAATTTTACATATAAGTTTTGCAGGATAATATTTTAGTTTTCACTACAACTATTGTATACTTGTTTAGATTAGAAATATAAATAGTATTAAATGAACCGAATGTTAAATATAAAAGGTGAAGTAAAACGACCTATTTTTCTAAAAATAAAAAGAAATAGATATAAAGATATAAATGGGAGTTATGAAGATGAAGTTTACGAATTTGACAGCTAAAGAATTTAGTGACTTTACTGATCGTATGACATATAGCCATTTTACACAAATGGAAGGTAATTACGAATTAAAGGTTGCTGAAGGTACCGAGTCACATTTAGTTGGAATTAAAAATAATGATAACGAAGTGATTGCAGCTTGTTTATTAACAGCTGTTCCTGTAATGAAAATATTTAAATATTTCTATTCCAATCGCGGTCCAGTAATAGATTATAATAATAAAGAGCTTGTACATTTTTTCTTTAATGAATTAAGTAAATATGTAAAAAAATATAATTGTTTATATTTAAGAGTTGACCCATACCTTCCATATCAATATTTAAATCATGAAGGAGAAATAACTGGAAATGCAGGTCATGATTGGATTTTTGATGAATTAGAGAGTTTAGGATATAAACACGAAGGATTCCACAAAGGATTTGATCCTGTATTACAAATCCGATATCATTCTGTTCTAAATTTAGCAAACAAAAGTGCTAATGATGTTTTAAAAAACATGGATGGTTTAAGAAAGCGTAATACTAAAAAAGTTAAGAAAAATGGAGTTAAAGTCCGCTTTTTATCTGAAGAAGAATTACCTATATTTAGGTCATTTATGGAGGATACCTCTGAAACTAAAGATTTTGCAGATAGAGATGATAGTTTTTATTACAACAGATTCAAACACTATAAAGACCGTGTTTTAGTACCACTAGCCTATATTAACTTTGATGAGTATATAGAGGAACTAAATAATGAAAGAAATGTGCTTAATAAAGATTATAATAAAGCTTTAAAAGACATTGAGAAGCGTCCAGAGAATAAAAAAGCACATAACAAAAAAGAAAATTTAGAACAACAACTTGATGCAAACCAGCAAAAAATTAATGAAGCCAAAAACTTAAAACAAGAACATGGCAATGAATTACCCATCTCTGCTGGCTTCTTTATAATCAATCCGTTTGAAGTAGTTTACTACGCTGGTGGAACTTCAAATCGTTATCGCCATTTTGCAGGGAGCTATGCGGTTCAATGGAAGATGATTAACTATGCAATTGAACATGGTATTGATCGGTATAATTTCTATGGTATTAGTGGTGACTTTAGTGAAGATGCCGAAGATGCTGGCGTAGTTAAGTTTAAAAAGGGCTATGATGCCGATGTTATAGAATACGTTGGTGACTTTATTAAACCTATTAATAAACCAATGTATAACATTTATAGAACACTTAAAAAACTAAAGAAATAGATTTTAAGAAGGGAATTATCTAATTATGAAATTTACAGAGTTAACAGTTAAAGAATTTGAAAACTTTGTACAAAATCCATCATTAGAAAGTCATTATTTCCAAGTGAAGGAAAATATTGCTACACGTGAATCAGATGGGTTTCAAGTAGTGTTATTAGGTGTAAAAGACGACGACAATAGAGTGATAGCAGCTAGCCTGTTTTCTAAAATCCCTACAATGGGCAGTTATGTGTATTATTCCAATAGAGGCCCTGTAATGGACTATTCAGATTTAGGTTTAGTGGATTTTTATTTAAAAGAGCTTGATAAATATTTACATCAACATCAATGCTTATATGTAAAATTAGATCCTTACTGGTTGTATCAAGTTTATGATAAGGATATTAATCCTTTAACAGAAAAAAATGATGCTTTAGTAAATCTATTTAAATCACATGGTTATGATCATCATGGATTTACAACCCAATATGATTCTTCCAGCCAAGTTAGATGGATGGGGGTATTAGATTTAGAGGGCAAAACTCCTGCATCTCTAAGGAAAGAGTTTGATAGTCAAAGAAAACGAAATATTAATAAAGCGATAAACTACGGTGTGAAAGTTAGATTTCTTAGTAAGGATGAATTTGATTTATTCTTAGACTTATACCGAGAGACTGAAGCTAGAACTGGATTTGCTTCTAAAACTGACGATTATTTCTATAACTTTATAGAGCATTATGGCGATAAAGTATTAGTTCCTTTAGCTTACATAGATTTAAGTGAATATATACAACATTTGCAAGAATCACTAAATGATAAAGAAAATCGACGTGATGATATGATGGCGAAAGAAAATAAAACAGATAAACAGTTAAAGAAAATCGCTGAGTTAGATAAGCAAATTGATCACGATAAAAAAGAATTACTTCAAGCTAGTGAATTACGTCAAACAGATGGCGAAATTTTAAATTTAGCGTCAGGAGTATACTTTGCTAATGCATATGAAGTGAACTATTTCTCTGGAGGGTCTTCAGAAAAATATAATCAATATATGGGACCATATGCAATGCATTGGCACATGATTAATTATTGTTTTGATAACGGCTATGATAGATACAATTTCTATGGCTTATCAGGTGATTTTACTGAAAACAGTGAAGACTATGGTGTTTATCGCTTTAAGAGAGGTTTTAATGTTAAGATTGAGGAATTAATCGGTGATTTCTATAAACCAATCAATAAAGTGAAATATTGGTTATTCAATACATTAGACCGCATACGTAATAAATTGAAAAAGTAAAAATAAATTGATACAAGAAGATGACGAGCAGATTGAGATATCCAATCTGCTCGTTTAGCTTTAGAGAAGGGTTATGTACTCTAAAGCACTCGGCGTAGGATGTTTAAGTCTAGGATGTAAAATCGTGTTGTTCCCTACATATTTAATCATAGCATATTATTAGAACTATACAATAATACTCACCAATATATTTTTTATATTCAAATTATAAGTTTGTAATACTAAATTATTTTAAATGTAGTTCTATTAGTAGAAAGAGAAGAATATAAAAATGTTATGTAAACTAAAGCTATAATTATACTACTATTTAATAATAATATTTATAATTCCCTTATATTATAATTTGTAGTTGTGAATTTGGGTGTTGTAACAAAAGATTTTTGGTGATTTACCTATATATATAAATGAATATTCATGATTATAGCAAGTATATTGCTAAGTAGTTGTAACGTATATATATAATTTATTATCATACTACTTAATTGCATTCAAACGTGATAAATTAACAACGTAATGCTATTGTGTATTACGTTGTTAATTATTAATGATGTTATTTAAAGAAACATTTCTTGTAAATGCAAAGAAATAAATATTTAAGTCTTTAATGAATAAATAACTCTTGATCAATACAATAACTTTTAACACATGTAAAAACTGCCAAATAAAAAAATATATAGTATATATAACAACATAAATGAAGTATATGTTCATCTATATGGCTAAGAATCTTAATTTTTTTATTTTAGTTTACATAATATATATTATAGGAAGTTGTGTGTACCACCATAAAAGCCCCTCACTCAATTTACTGGTATATCTAAATGACATCTATATTTATTATCTAATAAAGTTTCCTCTTATTTGCTTTTTTAGCTGAGATTATTATAGAAATCTATACTTGTTAATCTATAGAGACTAACAAGTTGGAATGCCATGTTTCAAGTTTATACAATTTAAATCAAAATATTTAAATTTGAGTTAATACTCATATGCTATAATTAAATCATTCTAATTTTTGGAGTGACTAATAATGAATTTTATTTTTGATATTGATGGTACGATTTGTTTTGATGGATGTTCTATTGATCCATCTATTAAGCAAAGACTTTTCAAGCTACGTCAAGCTAATCACAATGTAATGTTTGCTTCAGCACGTCCCATTAGAGACTTGCTTCCAGTCATTCCTGAATTTGCGGATGATACCTTGATTGGTGGTAATGGCTCAATTATATCTAAAAATGGACAAATCGAAATTGTTTCGGTAATCAATGAGCATGATATTAGTCTAATTAAAAAGCTTATAAAGAAATATCAATTATCATACATCATTGATGGTAAATTTAATTATGCTTCAAATTTGGATACTAATAATGAACTGTATCAACGTATTGATCCTGATGGTAAAGCACAATCTCTAGATATGGATGATATTCGAAATCCTATAAAAGCAATTCTATTAAATATAGATAACAAAGTTTTTGACATGATTGCTCATCAATTAGTAAATCAGTCTCACGGTATTGAATTAATTCGTCATTACAGTGAGTCCTATATTGATGTAACGGCACGTGGCGTTGATAAGTATACTACTATTCAATATGTTTTAGGAACTAATAGTGATTATATCGCTTTTGGTAATGATCACAATGATGTTCATATGCTTGAACATGCGAGCCAAGGTTATTTTGTGACTAATCAATTTATAGAACACACATCATTTTTTAAAAATAAAAATATTACAGTTATTGATGATACAATACATGCAATATGTGAAGTTTTAGATAAATATTTATAATTAACAATCTTCTTATTGAAAATGATTATCAATATCGATTATAATCATTGATAGGAGGATTACTATGAAAAAATTATTAACATTAATATCTATTATTCTTTATGCAATAGCATTAACAGCATGCGGAAATGATAAATCAGGTAATAGTTATGATTCAAAAAAAACAGTGACTATTAAAAATACATATGAATTTAAGGACAAGAATAATACACATCATCGTGGTGAAACGAAAACTGACACTGTTAAGGTGCCTTATAATCCCCATCGTGTAGCGGTTCTTGATTATGGTGCACTAGATGTAATGAAACAATTAGGATTACAAAATAAGATTGTTTCAATTGCAAAAGGTCAAGGAAATGCATTCTTACCTTCCTCTTTAGCTGAATTTAAAGATGATAAATATTCTAATTTAGGTAATCCAGGTCGACCAAATTTTGATCAATTAGCTAAATCTAAACCTGAGCTTATTCTAGCATCTTTTAGACAAGCCCATACAAAGACAATTGACGAAATGAAAAAAGCGGCACCTAATGCTAAAATTCTATTCGTAAGTCCAGACCATGATCATTATTTAAGTTCAATTAAATCTCATACATCAACGATTGGTAAAATATTCAATAAAGAGAATGAAGCCAATGATTTAAATAAAAAATTAGAACAACAAGTATCTGAAACTAAGAAAAGTATTAATCATGACTCAGTATTATTCCTAGTTGTTGATGATAAAGGGATAAAAGCATTTAGTTCAAATGGACGCTTTGGAGGATTTTTAAACAAAGATTTGGGCATTAAACATGTTGATAAAAACATGAAAGATAATTCAGCTGGAAATAATATTAATTATGAATATCTTAACAAAGTTAACCCTGATAAAATATTTGTAATAGATCGAACGAAGAATGGCACTGATAATAAGAAACCAAGCATCTTACAAAATAAAGTTATTGAAAATGTAAAAGCTATAAAAAATCATCAAGTTTATCAATTTGAATCCAATGCATGGTATTTTGGTGAAGGTGGCAATCAATTAACGATTGAACAACTCAAGAGAATTAAAGATGCATTCCAAAAGTAAAATAATTATATAGCGGTAAAATTTACTCCGATAATTAACTAATAAACCCCAAAAGTTAGATTTTGATTCCAACTTTTGGGGTTTATTATGTGAATAAAAATATCTTAATCATTTAAATGACTATATTCATTATTCATATGTTTGAATTAATAGTTTTGTATATGCATGTCTTTGATGGTTAAATAAATCTTTACTTTTAAATTCATCTACTATTTGACCGTCTTTGATAACTATTATCCTATTCGTTAACCTTTGTAAAACAGATAAATCATGCGAGATGACAATTAATGTTTTATTTTCAATGTTTTTTTCATTAAGTAAAATATTGATTACATTTTGTTCGGCCATGACGTCTAAGTTCGAAGTTATTTCATCACAAACTAATATATCTGGTTGTGCTAAGAGAGAACGAATAATATTTAATCTTTGTAGTTGCCCACCACTTACCTCTTGAGGAAACTTTGTTATTAGATCTGTAGACAAATTAAATTCAATTAAATAGTTAAGAATGATATTTTTGATATTTTGTGGTTTTAATTGTCGATAAAATAAAAGTGGCTCTCTCAATGACTGTTCAATCGTGAATTGACGATCAAAACTTTCTGTCGCATGCTGAAAAATAGGAAGAACCTTAGAAGAATTGATAATTATTTTACCTTTTGTTGGCTTTAATTGACCTAATATTAAAGAACCAATGGTACTTTTTCCAGCACCGCTTTCTCCTAAAATCCCTGTTTTTTCTCCACGTTGAATACTTATATTAATATCTTTTAAAACAGGCTGTTTTCGATGATATGAATAATCTACATGATCAAATTGAATCATAATTAGATATTATCCTCCTTTTGCAGCTTGCTTCTATAGCTTAATAATTGTTCTGTATACCGATGAAGATGTTGGTGATTAAATAATTTGCCTATTTCTCCAGATTCAATCATCATGCCATTTTTCATTACATTAAAATAATCAGCATATTTGAGGACATGATTCATGTTATGAGTGATGAGTAATACAGTATTATGATGATCTTTAACAATATGTTGAAGGAGTTGCATTATTTGATGACCGTTCACTACATCTAAAGATGCAACAGGTTCATCTGCAATAATTAATTCTGGATCTAACATTAAAACGCTAGCAATATTAACTCGCTCTAATTGTCCCCCTGAAAGTTGGAAACTATATTTATTAATGATTGATTCATCATTTAAGTTAACCCAAGTTAAAGCTTTTTTTATCTTTTTCAATGCATTATCCTTAGAAACATTAAAATGATAACGATAGATAGCTATAAGTTGTTTATCTAACCGAGTATATTCATTAAAACTTTGAGCATAATTTTGAGAGATATAGCCGATATGTTTACCTAAAAGTTGCTTGATACCAGAAGTATTTTGACCTTGCATTTTAAATTCATCGAAACTCATATGTAACTGAGTAGGTAAATGATTTAATATTGCTTTAACAGTCAAACTTTTTCCAGCACCACTTTCACCTATAATGACATTTAGAGATTGATGATATATATTTAAGTCGACATTTTTAATAATTGCTTGCCCTTCTTTATCACTGATGTTTAGATTTTTTATTGTTAAAAGTTTCAACTTGTACACCTCTTTGTTCTAATAAACGATCTCTTACTGCATCACCAGTTAAATTAAATATCAATATTGTACCTGATATCAAAGATGCTGGAGCGATAATCATGATAGGATGTGAAGTAATAAATTCACGCCCTGCTTGTAACATTGCTCCCCACTCTGGAGATGGTGGTTGTGCACCTAAACCTAAAAATGATAATGAACTAATGTATAAAATGATTTTTCCAAAATCAACTATCATAATAACAAATATAGATGGTAAAACTTTTGGTAATAAGTGTTTAAATAAGATATTCAAAGTTGAGACATTAAAAAATTGTGCCATCTGTATATACGATTGATTCATTTCGGTATTGACAATCCCTCTTGTCACGCGAGTATAATTCATCCATTTTATGATTGTAATAGCTATTACCAAATTCCAAAGACTAGGATGAAAAAAACTTGCTAAGGCAATCATAATAACGAATTCTGGTATGCTTAATCCTATATCAATAATTCGCATGATAATCGTATCAACCCAACCTTTTTTATAGCCTGCAAGTAACCCTAAAGGTACTCCAACCACAACAGTGAACAGTAAAGTAAGTAGTGTAACAAACAATGTTGCGCGAGAGCCCACGACTAAACGACTGAATAAATCACGTCCGTAATCATCTGTGCCAAGTAAATGATTCATACTTATAGGTTCAAATGAGTTTGACAAATGTACCTGATACGCAGCTTTATCATTGACTATAAATTGCAATACAATAAGACATATAATATAGACCGTAAAAATGATAAATATAGTGTTTTTCTTTGGCGACTTAAACTTCATCGTTACGACCTTCTTTTTTATATGAATTTAACCATTTAAACTTTAATGTTTCTTTTTGAGTAATAGTATAACGTTGTTTAGGATCGATGAGTAATGAAAGTAAATCTGCAATTGTGTTTATAATCACAACAAAGAAACCAATAAATAATACACAACCTTGAATGACTGGATAATCTCTCGACTTTATACTATCAACTAAAAAATAGCCTAACCCAGGAATATCAAATAAATTTTCAATAACTACTGTGCCACCTATCAAACTCCCAATGGATAAACCTAATAGAGGTATGATTGGCAGTATCGTAGGTTTAAGGATATCTTGAAAAAGTATATATCTTTCGGGCATACCTCTGAGACGAGACGATTCAACTATAGGTGTTTGATATTGATCTAATAAAGTAGAACGAATAAATCGAATATAATAAGCACACATTCCAATACTCATGGTAATTATTGGTAAAATATACGAAGCGAAACGCCCCTCATCTGACGTTGGCAAAACATTCAATTTTAAGCTAAATATATATAATAAAATAAGACCAATAAAAAATGATGGTAGGCTTACGGATAATGATGTCATAACACGAATTATCCTATCCCAAATTTTATGATAGTAAATCGCTGCTATAATCCCTAATGGTATAGAAATAACTAACGACATTATAAGCGTACCAAAAGTAATTATAAGTGTAGGACCAAGATAATTTGCTATTTCTCTGATTACAGGCTCATTTGTTTGATAACTTGTTCCTAAATCAAAATGAAACAATTGATTTAACCAGTGCAACCATTGAATAAAAATAGAATCATTTAAGCCAAGCTTATTCTTTGTTGTTTCTATTTGCTCATGAGATACATGTGAAATATCAAGATGTAATATTTTGTCTACAGGATTACCTGGAGAGAGTTTCATTAATATAAATGTGATTGTAGTTAATATAAATAGTACGACAATCATTTGTGAAAGTTTATAAATTATCATTTTAAACATATGTTAGCATCCTTTCACTTTCAACGAATGGGAAAAATATTAAATAATAAATTTCATTAAATTGTTTTCGTCAACATCTATTATAGTATGACTTTTTTTAATTAATAATAAAAGAGATAAAAAAAGAAATAAAAAAACAACTTTGCTTAAGATAAGATGATAGCAAAGTTGAAAAGTTGTTATTTATGATGACGACGAAGTGACTCTTCATCATCATATTTGCGAATCTCTTTTTCCAATTTTATTTTTCTACGATTTTTTCTCCAATTTCTAGAGAAATACCAAATAAGAAAGCTTATAATTAAGCTCATTATGCCTAAGAATCCTGCATATCCAAGCAGTGGTTGATACGAAATGCTTTGAAAATTTGGTATAAAAAAGGCAAGTACTGCTAAAACTACAAAAGTAATGATTGCAGATTGAAACCATTTATTTAATACAAGTGTGTAAAATACAGTTAATAAAATCATACCAAGAATGGTAATCCACAAATAGTTTGGCATATCAAATATTGTCATTGCACGTGCTCCTATAAGTAAAGTTTACTTACTATTATACAACTTATTAATATAATATCATTCAGACTTAAGAAGTAATCATTTTTTAACATTATTTATTTAACAAGATTATGTTAATACTTATAACATGATTATAATAATTATAACATTACTAAATGTTACATAACATCTGTTTAGGCGTCCTTTGTGAGATTGTTATTGAATTTTAGTATAATGTCATTAAATGATTTATAAAGGAGTGTCAAAAATGAGTGAAGGTTTACCTTTGAGAGAAGAGATTCCGGTAAGAGAAACTTGGGATTTGAAAGATTTATTTACAAGTGATCAAGCATTCTATCAAACATTGGAACAAGTAGTACAAATGTCTTTAGATTTTAATCATACATATTATAAAAAACTTAATAACATAGAAACAATAGAAAAGGCATTAGATGAATATGAAAGGATACTTATAGAAATAGATCGTTTATATAATTATCCAGAACTTAGATTAAGCGTTGATACGTCTAATGAAGAAGCACAAAAAGTTAACGCAAAACTTAATACGACTTCTGGAAAAATTGCTAGTTTATTATCTTTTGTAGATTCCGAAATTTTGGAGTTATCTGATGAGATAATAAGTGAATTAAGGTCTCAAACCCAATACCCACATTTTATTAAACAACTTCAAGATCGTAAGCCATATCAATTATCTGCTGATGTTGAAAAAGTATTAGCTACATTAACACCAACATTGAGAAGTCCGTTTGAATTATACGGTACTACAAAAAGTTTGGATATTAATTTTGAATCGTTTGATTATGAGGGTGTTACCTATCCATTGGATTATGCAACTTTTGAAAATGAATACGAAGATCATCCATCTCCTGAATTTAGACGTAAAAGTTTTAGAGCTTTTAGCGATGCATTAAGACAATATCAACATACGACGGCTGCAACATATAATATGCAAGTCCAACAAGAAAAGATTGAAGCGGATTTACGAGGATATGATTCTGTTATTGATTATCTTCTACAAGATCAAGAAGTAACAAAAGATATGTTCGATAGACAAATTGATGTCATTATGAGTGATTTAGCCCCAGTTATGCAAAAGTATGCAGAGATTATTCAACGTGTACATAACCTAGATAAAATGCGATTTGAGGATTTAAAAATTTCAATAGACCCTAACTTTGAACCAGAAATATCAATTGAAGAATCGAAAAAATACATTTATGGAGCGCTCAATGTACTTGGTGATGATTATGTGAAAATGTTAAAGTCTGCCTATGATTACCGCTGGATTGATTTTGCTCAGAATAAAGGAAAAGATACTGGAGCATATTGTGCAAGTCCATACGTTACACATTCATATGTGTTTATTTCATGGACTGGGAAAATGGCTGAAACATTCGTTCTTGCACATGAATTAGGACATGCAGGTCATTTTACATTAGCGCAGAAACATCAAAATTTGCTGGAATCTGAAGCGTCTATGTACTTTGTAGAAGCACCTTCCACAATGAATGAAATGTTGATGGCAAATTATTTATTTAATAGTAGTAATGATCCTCGATTTAAACGTTGGGTTATTGGTTCGATTTTATCTCGAACTTATTATCACAATATGGTTACTCACCTTTTAGAAGCAGCGTATCAACGTGAAGTGTACCGCCGCGTCGACAATGGAGAATCATTAACTGCCCCACTTCTAAATGAAATAATGTTGAACACATATAAAGCATTTTTCGGTGACACTGTTGAAATGACTGATGGGGTTGAATTAACATGGATGAGACAACCACATTACTATATGGGATTGTACTCATATACTTACTCTGCTGGATTGACAATAGGTACAGTTGTATCACAATGTATCAAGAATGAAGGTCAACCGGCTGTTGATCGTTGGTTAAAAACACTACAAGCTGGTGGTAGTCAATCTCCAATTGAATTGGCGCAAATAGCTGGCGTCGATATTACGACTGACGCCCCTTTAAAAGAGACAATTAACTATATTTCAAATTTAGTAGATGAATTAGAAGTATTAACATATCAAATAGAAGAAAATTCATAAAGGTTAAAGCAAAATATCAAACCCCACCTGAAACTGTGGCATAGAATTCAGGTGGGGTTGCTCATTATAGAAATACAATAGGATTTGATAATTTAATCAAAAGTTTCAAAATGTTGACCTGTTAAATAATAATAAACACTTTCAGCAATATTGCTTATATGATCACCTATTCGTTCTAAGTGTCTAGCCGCTAAGTGTGCTTGACCAGCTACGAATGGGTCATTATCGATTAAGTAACTGGTATTGACGATGTTAACGTATAAATCATCAATATCTTCATCTCTTTCAATGACTTCTTTTATCAGTGGTAAATCTTTGTTTCTAATAGCGTTATTCAAATCTTCTAACATGAGCATCGCTAATTTACCCATGGTTTTTAAACGTGTAAACACATAGTTATCATTTATTTTAACTCTTAAACGTATATGAGCAATACTAGCTGCATTATCTCCCATTCGTTCAAAATCTGTAGAGATTTTGAGTGCTGCCATCATCATACGTAAATCTGTGGCAATAGGTTGTTGTCTAGTAATTAGCATGATTACCTTCTCGTTAATTTCATGATCTAAATGGTTAATTTCCTTGTCTTTCTCAATGGTTTGTCTTGCGAATGATTTCTTTTCTTCCCCTAAAGACACTAGTGCATTGTTAATATTAAAATATACACGAAGACCAAGACGCCGTAAATCTTTAATTAATCCATCTAGCTGACCTTCATATTTTTGTCTAATAATTGCCATTGCATCTTATCCAAAACGACCAGATATATAATCTTCAGTTTGTTTGTCTGCAGGATTTGAAAAGATTTTATCAGTATCATCATATTCATTGACATATCCATTTAAGAAGAAAGCAGTTTTATCTGAAACACGCGCAGCTTGTTGCATGTTGTGTGTAACCATAATAATTGAGTAATTTTCTTTTAATTCTTGTACAAGTTCTTCAACTCTTAATGTAGAAATAGGATCTAATGCTGACGTAGGTTCATCCATTAAAATGACATCTGGTTCAATTGCTAAACATCTAGCTATACAAACACGTTGTTGTTGTCCACCTGATAATCCATAAGCATTTGTATGCAATCTATCTTTTAATTCATCCCATATTGCAGCGCCACGTA
This sequence comes from Staphylococcus sp. HMSC068G11, assembly GCF_001815825.1. Lineage (NCBI taxonomy): Bacteria > Bacillati > Bacillota > Bacilli > Caryophanales > Staphylococcaceae > Staphylococcus > Staphylococcus sp. HMSC068G11. Next base: position 7,025 of record NZ_KV822098.1, on the reverse strand, counting down.
ATGATTTTTCTACGATTTCATCTAGAATTTTTTTGTTTTTAATACCGTGAGTCTTAGGACCATAAGTAATATTATCATAAATTGATTTAGGGAATGGGTTAGGTTGTTGAAAAACCATTCCAACGTTAGTACGTAGCTTCTCTTTAGAATACTTTGCATCAAATATATTTTGGTCACGATACAAAATTTTGCCTGCAGTTTTCACAGATGGAACTAATTCGACCATTCTATTTAAAGCTTTGATGTATGTAGATTTACCACATCCAGATGGTCCGATTATTGCAGTCACATTATTTTCCAATATATCTAAATTAATGTTTTGTAAAGCATGATTTTCTCCATACCATAAATCTAGATTTTGAGTTGAATAAACAATCTTCTTTTCACTGTCTGGAATTGTATATTTCTTATTGTTTTCAGTAGTAACTATTGTGGCAACTGAGTCTTGATTATTTGTTTGTGCGTCTAATTTCTCTTTGTCTGCTACTTGTGAATTAACCATAATTAAAAACTCCTTTATATCTTGAGACCTAGATGATATAGGTCAATAACGTTTATTTATAAAAATGCATTTCCCTTATAAGTTCGATTAGAATTTTTTACTAAATTTATTACGTAGAAGTATCGCTATAGCGTTCATCAATAATAAGATAACGAGTAGAACGATAATGCCTGCTGATGCAACGTTTTGGAATTCTGCTTGAGGCATTTTTGCCCATGTATAAATTTGAGTTGGTAACGCAGAGAATTGGTCGAGTAATCCGCTTGGTGTTGCTAAAAGTATCGTTGGTATACCTATCATTACAAGTGGTGCTGTTTCTCCTAATGCGCGTGATAAAGATAAAATGAAACCTGTTAAAATACCAGGTAATGCTGCCGGTAAAACAACTCTTCTAATTGTTTGCCATTTATTAGCACCAAGACCATATGATGCTTCTCTGACTGAACTAGGAACTGCTCTGATAGCTTCTTGACTAGCAACGATAATAACAGGCAAGATTAGTAGTGACATTGTAAGAGCAGCTGCTAACACGCTATTACCTAAACCTGCCGCGCCCACAAACAATGTATAACCTAGTAAACCGAACACAATTGAAGGAACACCAGCTAAATTAGATATACTCACTTTTACGATTTGTGTGAAAATATTGTCTCTTGCGTATTCTTCTAAATAAATGGCTGTACCTATTCCTAAAATGATGCTAATTGGAATAATACTTAAGATTAACCAAATGGAACCTACTAATGCCCCTTTAATACCAGCATCTGCTGGTGTTGAAGATGAAAAATTAGTGAAAAATTCGAGAGTTAGATGTCCCGCCCCTTTAACGAAGGTTTGAATTAATAGTGCTACTAAAACAATGAGCCCTATTAATGTACATAATAAAAATAACCATTTGTTTACCGAGTTTTTCTTATCACGAGAAGAAATATTTTTTTCTACGGCATCTTTATCAATCAATGTTTTATTGTCAGTATTTGAATTTGTAGACATATTAATACTCCTCTCTGAATCGTTTAGAGATCCATTGTGATAATAAATTCATAATTAAAGTGAAAATGAAAAGTGTAAATCCTACAGCGTAAATACTATAGTAAATATCAGAACCAAATGCTGCATCACCTGTAGCAATTTCAACAATATATCCTGTCATCGTTTGAATTGAACTTGTTAAACTTAGAGATGATGTTGGTGAACTACCAGCAGCTAAAGAAACGATCATTGTTTCCCCTATTGCTCTTGATATACCTAATACAATTGAAGCAACAACGCCTGATGTCGCCGCCGGTAATACAACTTTTGTAGCGACTTCAAATTTAGTTGCGCCTAATCCAAATGCACCTTCACGAATTTTATCAGGTACAGATGACATCGCATCTTCACTCATACTTGTAATCATAGGGACGATCATTATACCCACAACAATACCAGGACTGATTGAATTAAACTCTCCTAAGTTAGGAATTAGATTCCTTAATATAGGTGTAACAAATGTTAAAGCAAAGAAACCAAATACAATTGTAGGAATCCCAGCCAAAATTTCTAATATTGGTTTAATGATTCTACGTGAACGATCAGATGCATATTCATTAAGGTAAATAGCTGCACCTAAACCAATTGGAACTGCCACGATTGTAGCAATAACAGTAATTTTCAATGTGCCAATGATGAGTGCCCAAATTCCAAATTCTGGCGATGAACCAGTTGGGTTCCAGGTACCAGATAAAAAGAATTTAGATAATGGTACTCGTGTGAAGAACGTAATCGTCTCAGTTAAAAGTGTAAATAAAATAGCAATTGTAGTTAATATAGATATAGCTGAAATAATAGCTAAAATAATTGGGACAATTTTATCACTTAGTCCGCCCTTTTTAGCATTATTCTTAGCTATCATTTCTCTCACCTTTGTTTGTGAAGCCATGTAAAACCCTCTCTCTTATCTCCCAAAATAATTTAAAAAAAGAGTGGGAATTGCTTTTATGAGAAAATGAGTTTATTCATATTTATTAGAATATTTACTCATTATCTGCAAAGCTGAAAAGGGTTCGACAAAGTGGCACATTGACCACTTTGCCTGATACCCTTTCAAAAATTCCCAACCCTAGGTGTTTATTACCTTAGTATTCATTATTTATCTTCTGATTTTTTGTCGTCTTTCTTATCAGACTTTTGATGTTTATCTAAAAAATCTTTTAAGTCATCTAATTGAGATTTATAAGTTTTCTTAGGTGAAGCTACATAACCAGCGTCTTCAGCTGCTTGACCTTCATCTTCAAGTACAAATTTCATGAATTCTGACATTACTTTATTGTCTTTTAATGATTTGTCTTTAGCATAGATAAATAATGGTCTGCTTAGTGCGTATGAACCGTTTTGAATTGTTTTCTTAGTTGGTTCTGTAACTTTGCCATTGTCATCTTTGATTTTAACTTCTTTTAATTTATCTTTATTTTGTTCGTAGAAATTATAACCGAAGTAACCGATACCTTCTTTGTTTTTAGTTACTGAAGATACAATCGCGTTAGTATCAGCATTCTTCTCAGCTTTGATATCTTGTTTATCCATAACTTCTTCTTCAAAGAAGTCGTAAGTACCATGACTTGAGTTAGGTGAAACAGCATTGATTTTTTTATCTGGCCAACTAGAGTTAACGTCTTTCCATGTTTTAGCTTTTCCAGAGTAAATATCTTTTAATTGTGATTTAGTTAATTCTTTAACAAAGTCGTTATCTTTATTAACTGCAATTGTTACACCATCTTGTGCAATTTTGAATTCGTGATATTTAATCCCTTTATCTTCTAATTTTTTCTTTTCTTCGTCTTTAATAGGTCTTGAAGCGTCTGAGAAATCAGTTTCGCCAGCAATGAATTTTTGGAAACCAGCACCTGTACCAGCTTGACCTGAAGAAATTTTAGCGTCTTTATGATCTTTAGCCCATTTTTCGTTTAATTTTTCAACGATAGGAGCTACTGTAGACGATCCTTCACCTTTAGCAGAACCTTTAAGATCTTTGCCGTCTCCTGAACCTCCATCATTTCCGCCACAAGCGCCAAGTAAAACCGAAGCACCTAATACAGTAGTACCGACTAATTGCCACTTTTTCATTGAAACATCCTCCTAATGTAAATAACCTATAATGGTATATGTATTTCTTACAGTTCTCATGTTACATATCTTTTATTAAATCAAAATAGAGTTATTGTAAATTTTTTGTTAAGAATGAGATTTGAATTAATGTAACGTGTATTAAAATTTAATTTGCTAACATAGTTTTAAAAAGAATAAAAATACTTGATTGAATGAATAGATGAGACATTGGGGATTATTATAGTGGAGAGAGAATTTTAATAAATTGTATCTAATCTGGTCCTTTAAGGTCATATTATTTCTTTAATTAATTACGTTAACGAAATGATTTAGTTCTTTAAATGAAGCACTTTAAAATATATATCATTTAGGATTTTAAAATAAGTGTTAAACGTAAAAAAACACTTGAGTTATCAGTTGATATCTCAAGTGTGTATAACGTATAGGTAATATTATGATTAAATTAATTAAAAGTACGCTATTATTAAATTTTTTATTGTCAGTCAAGTTTTCCAAAATATAGAATGCTATAAATACTGTAATTTAGAGCTTATTTTCATGATGAGATAACGAATTCAATAAGAATTACTTTCTATCTCTACATTAATTAAGTGTATTAATGGATTTCATCCTCTTTAATCATCGACACGGCTCCACCCTTTTTTAGTAAGAGTGATTTTTCCTGTTTCTATATTGATTATCTTTTTCTTATACAAATGTCCAATTGCACGTTTAAACGAGCCTTTACTCATATTAAAGACTTCTTTGATTGCATCAGGACTAGATTTATCCCAAAAAGGTAATTCACCATCATACTCAACAAGTAAATCAAATATGACCTGTCCATCATCATCAAGACGTTCATGAGCTAATGGTAAAAATGACCCATTTAATTCACCTTTTTCATTATGACCTATAATTCGGACCTCTACTTCTTCACCTAACCTTGGCTCATGTTTGCGTTCTGATTCGTGAACAAAAATTTTATAACCCTCATTACTTAATAAGAAGCTACCTACTCTGAGTAATCTATAAGCACGTGCAGAAATATATTCGTTTTGTTTACTATCGTCATTTACTGGCGTGAACATCGACTCAACAATCGTTTCACTAGCTAATCGTCCAAACATTTGATTCGTACTGTCTATTCTTAAAGTAACTAGCAAGTAGTCACCTGCTTGAGGCCAAAGTTCTTTAAGTTTCGGTAAATCTTCCCATGGAACTAAGACTTCACGAGGAAGTCCTACGTCGATATGTGCACCGTCTCTATCGGTTTTTATAACTTTAGCAAAATCATATTTATCTTTTGTAATATCAGGCATGTTTTGAGTCGCAAATAAATCGCCTGATCGGTTTGGATAAACGAAAAAACTATATTCCTCACCTATTTCAAAATCATCTTCATCAGCAACTTCTGACTGATTGAGTTTGACACTTTCGTCATTTGGCCCTTTAAGTAAATATGTTGACCCTTGTAATCCTACAACTTCTAAAAATTCTATTGAACCTACTATATCTTTATCTAATGCCATTCTATTCTCCTTAATCTATTATTCAATTTCATTTACTTTTTTCTATTTAAATAGTTAGATTTAACTTAATAAACTATATTCGTATCTATAAAATTCTTATTAATTATAACATGAGTTACTTATTCTATCATTAGCTTAATTGTCAGGTCGAAACTCTAATTATTATATGATATAATTTCTCCGTTAGAATAACCAAAAAGGAGCAGATGAATGTTACAAGTAACTGATGTAAGTTTACGTTTTGGTGATCGTAAACTATTTGAAGATGTAAATATAAAATTTACAGAGGGTAATTGTTATGGATTAATTGGTGCAAATGGTGCTGGAAAATCTACATTCTTAAAGATTTTATCAGGCGAAATTGATTCACAGACTGGTCATGTATCTCTAGGTAAAGACGAGCGTTTGGCTGTGTTAAAACAAGATCATTTTGCTTATGAAGATGAACGTGTTTTAGATGTTGTGATTAAAGGACACGAACGTTTGTATCAAGTGATGAAAGAGAAAGATGAAATTTATATGAAACCTGATTTCAACGATGAAGACGGTATTCGTGCTGCAGAACTTGAAGGAGAATTTGCAGAAATGAACGGTTGGAATGCTGAAGCTGATGCCGCTAATTTATTATCAGGATTAGGCATAGAACCTGACTTACATGATAAAAATATGTCTGAACTTGAAAATAATCAAAAAGTTAAGGTATTGTTAGCTCAAAGTTTATTTGGTGATCCTGACGTTCTTTTACTAGATGAGCCTACCAATGGTTTAGATATACCAGCAATAAGTTGGTTAGAAGACTTTTTAATTAATTTTGAAAATACTGTCATTGTCGTTTCGCATGACCGTCACTTCTTAAATAATGTTTGTACTCATATAGCTGATTTAGACTTTGGCAAAATTAAACTTTATGTTGGTAACTATGATTTCTGGTATCAATCAAGTCAATTAGCACAAAAAATGGCACAAGAACAAAATAAGAAAAAAGAAGAAAAAATGAAAGAGTTACAAGATTTCATCGCACGCTTCTCAGCAAATGCTTCTAAATCTAAACAGGCAACAAGTCGTAAGAAACAATTAGAAAAAATTGAATTAGACGATATCCAGCCATCATCTCGTAGATACCCTTACGTGAAATTTACCCCTGAACGTGAAATTGGAAATGATTTACTTACAGTAGAAAATCTTTCTAAAACAATTGACGGCGAAAAGGTACTAGACAATGTTTCATTCACTATGAATCCTAATGATAAAGCTATTTTAGTTGGTGATAGCGAAATTGTTAAAACAACATTGTTAAAAATTTTAGCTGGAGAAATGGAACCAGATGAAGGTACATTTAAATGGGGCGTAACGACATCTTTAAGTTACTTCCCTAAAGATAACTCTGAATTCTTTGATGATGTCGATATGAATCTAGTTGAATGGTTACGTCAATACGCACCAGAAGACGAACAAACTGAAACATTTTTACGTGGTTTCTTAGGACGCATGTTATTTAGTGGTGAGGAAGTTAAGAAAAAAGCAAGCGTGCTTTCAGGTGGAGAAAAAGTACGTTGCATGTTAAGTAAAATGATGCTATCAAGTGCTAATGTACTTTTACTTGACGAGCCAACAAACCATTTAGATTTGGAAAGTATCACTGCTGTAAATGATGGATTAAAATCATTTAAAGGTTCTATCATCTTCACTTCTTATGATTTTGAATTTATTAATACAATCGCAAATCGAGTGATTGACTTGAATCAAGCTGGTGCCCTTTCTAAAGAAGTACCTTATGAGGAATACTTACAAGAAATTGGCGTATTACAAAATAATTAATAATTGTTTTAACATTTATACAAGAGTCCGGGACATTTATCAAAGTCTCAGACTCTTTCCTACGATTAGTCAAGTACTTATAATTA
>NZ_KV822097.1:0-473 GCF_001815825.1 Staphylococcus sp. HMSC068G11 | reverse complement strand
CAGAAAAAATAACAAAACAACCAGTGGATGAGATTGTTCATTATGGTGGTGAACAAATACCACAAGGTCATAAAGATGAATTTGATCCAAATGCACCTGTAGATAGTAAAACTGACGTTCCAGGTAAACCAGGAGTTAAAAATCCTGATACAGGTGAAGTTGTTACCCCACCAGTGGATGATGTGACAAAATATGGTCCGAAAGTTGGTAATCCAATCACATCAACGGAAGAGATTCCATTTGATAAGAAACGTGTATTTAATCCTGATTTAAAACCAGGTGAAGAGCGCGTTAAACAAAAAGGTGAACCAGGAACAAAAACAATTACAACACCAATATTAGTTAATCCTATTACAGGAGAAAAAGTTGGCGAAGGTAAATCAACAGAAAAAGTCACTAAACAACCTGTTGACGAAATTGTTGAGTATGGTCCAACAAAAGCAGAACCAGGTAAACCAGCGGAACCAGGTAAA
>NZ_KV822096.1:0-7126 GCF_001815825.1 Staphylococcus sp. HMSC068G11 | reverse complement strand
TTATATTGAAATTGCTAAAGAACATCCCACGATGTTTTTTTATCGGGAAAGGAATGGGATTTGCTTATTCCATGAAACAGAAGGATTGTGCAAGCACAATCCCAAAATCCCGTTATTCTTTATAAATAAATAATATATATAAGGAAGCAGAGACCCAACCCTATCATCAATACTTATAAATAATGAGTTGATTGTTCGTCAAAATGAGTGGGATTCCGGGATTTCCTTGTTACACCAACGTTTATCACGGTTTTTTATATGGAATTTTCTCATATTGTAAACGGGATCAGTAATAAATGACAAATCAAATATATATTATCTCAATGATGTATATGAAGTACATCACTATCACACTATCTAGGGAGGCAATGATATGAAAACAACTACTCAAGAACTCAAACAATATATGACTCGTTTATTCCAATTATCTAACAATGAAACATGGGAATGTGAAACACTGGAGGAAGCGGCAGAAAATATTCTACCGGAACGTTTTATTAATAATTCTCCACTTGCGCATCTTACACTTGAAACTTATACCTACTATAATGATGAGCTACATGAGCTAAGTATCTATCCATTTCTTATGTATGCCAACAACCAACTTATCAGTGTCGGTTACTTGGACCATTTTGATATGGATTTTCTATACCTCACAGATACTAAAAATACGATTATCGATGAACGTCATTTACTAAAAGAAGGAGGGAATAACCATGAATAATTGGATCAAAGTGGCACAAATATCTGTTACGGTTATTAGCCAAGCGATTATCATCATGAAAGAAATTCAAGACGAGGTAAAATAATATGAAAATCAATCGATATATCACAAGAGGCATTAGTGAACACCTATCTCTAGACCTTCAAATCTTACTTTGGAAGATGGTAAAAGAAAGAGATAATCAACCTCATACAGATTACCTACACATTTTCAGATTACAAGAAGATGAGAGTATACTCTCAATCACACATGAACAAGAACAACCCGCATACAAATTGGAATATCACTATACAAACTATGTAGAAAATCAAAATGCATTACCTAAGAAAGTCTATGTCATTCGTGAAGATGATGTAGATGTTTTTTATTATGTAATGCTTTTACCAGAAGAATATTAAAAAGGAGTGACGATGATGAATACAATCAAAAGTACGATACACACAGAAGCGATTTTTAGTGACGATGAACAACACCGCTATTTGCTTAAAAAGACGTGGGATGAAAAGAAACCCGCATGTACAGTGATAACGATGTATCCTAATTTAGATGGCGTATTATCACTCGATCTTACTACGGTTCTCATTCTCAACCAATTAGCTAATTCTGAACAATATGGCACTGTATATCTTGTAAATCTATTTTCGAATATTAAAACACCCGAAAATCTTAAACATATCAAAGAACCATACGATGCGCACACAGATATTCACTTAATGAAATCGATAAGTGAAAGTGACACAGTGATTCTAGCTTATGGGGCTTATGCGAAGCGGCCAGTTGTTATCGAACGTGTTGAACAAGTGATGGAAATGTTAAAACCTCATAAAAAGAAAGTCAAAAAACTCATAAACCCAGCAACAAATGAAATCATGCATCCACTTAACCCTAAAGCACGTCAAAAATGGACATTGAAATAAAAAAGACCCTTATTTCTGAATTATTGATCTATTCAAGAGTTAAGAATGAATCAATACTTTGATTCTTAAGTTTAAATATTCGTATCTAACTAGATATGTTAGAATGTAAATTAGCAAAAAACAATGTTATAATTTATTTTTATGAAAAGGTGAATGTTTATGGCCAATCAAATGTTAAAATTCGAAGTTTTATCTAGTGTAAGTAACCCTAATTCAATACATGGCCTTTATCCATATAGAGGAAAAATATCTGGTATAGATGCTCAAAAAATTATAAGTCAATTTAATTCTAATCATACACTATTAGATCCCTTTTGTGGCTCAGGAACAATAGTATACGAAGCACAAAAACAAGGTATGAATGCTATAGGAATAGATAGCAATCCTATAGCAATAAATATAAGCAAGGCTAAAACAGAATTAGTGAATATTTCAGATAATAACAAATATATTAATGAAGCTTTAGATATAATTGGTCATGCTAAACGAGATATGGAAACTTTAAATTACAGCTCAATGCCTTCTAAGACTCAAACATTATTTCATCCTTCATCTGCTAATGAAATAATGTGTGTAAAAAATTACTTTGATCAAATGAGTGATTACGTAAAAGGAGCTTATTTTGGTTCAATTGCTCTTACAGCACGTGGAAATAATAATTATAAATGGACTTCAAGTACTGTAGGGAAAAATATAGAGCCTAAAAGATATATTTCTTTTTTTGATAAATTCATAATGAAAACTAAAAAGCATTCTAGATTTTTGAATAATTCAAAAGACTCGAAAACAGCTTCGATATTAAAAGCTGACTCAAGATATTTAAATAAAGAAATACCTGATAATTCAATTGATATTGTTTTTACTAGTCCACCTTACTTTGATGCTTTAGATTATACAGCATACTATGCAAAATTAATATATGATATTCATAATGTAGACAGACTTAAAATCAAAAATACATTAATTCAATCCTCAAAATCATATAAAACTGATATGGAACTTGTTTTGCATGAGATGGATCGTATTACAAAAGACAATTCAATTATAGTTTTTGTAGTAGGAGATAAAAAAACTAAAAATGAAATTATTAACGGAGGAGAATTCTTTTCTAGTATATGGAAAGCAAGTTATATTGAAGAAAGACATTATTCTGGATCCTCTAGTAAAATATTTGATTCTTTAAATAAAACTAAACGAAAAGAGCAAATTGTAGTATGGGAAAAAAAAGATGGTGAGGTAATTTATTATGAATAATAATCAATTTCCTAAAGTTGATATTCACTTAGGAGATAGTAGAAATATGAGTAAAATAGCTTCAAATTCTGTAAACCTTATTGTAACTAGTCCACCTTATGGCGCATTAAAAGATTACGAAAATGACAAACAAATCGGAAAAACCCAGGCATATAACGAATATATAGAAAATTTGAATAAAGTTTGGGATGAATGCGTACGAGTTTTAGCTCCTGACGGTAAATTAGCCATTAATATTATGCCACTGTTTCAAAGTGGTAAAGCTACTAAATTTAATAGACGTGTGACTAGATTGGTAATTAATGATATAGAAAATTATTTAGAATCTACTGGAGAGATGTTTCTTTTATCATTATTTATATGGGATAAAAGAAAAATAACTCGTTTTAGTTCCTTTGGTAGTTATCCTTATCCAACTAATATTTTTTCTACTTACCCTTATGAATGGATTATAGTATTCTGTAAAGGAGGTAAAAGACAGCCTGTCTCACGAGAAATTAAAGAAAAATCTAAATTGACCACCCAGGAATGGCAAGAGTGGGCAGTTAACTCATTTTGGGAAATGCAACCAGCAAAAGCAAAAGCAGAGAAACATCCTGCACCTTTCCCTAAAGAACTTCCCCATAGAATAATCAAATTATATAGCTTTTATGGTGATACTGTTTTAGATCCATTTATGGGTACTGGAACAACAGCTGAAGCAGCTATTGAGTTAGGTAGAAATGTAATAGGGTATGAGTTAAATAATGAATATATATCTTTAATAAATAATAAAATTAAAAGGGCATTAAATAATCAAAATCAGATTACTTTTGATTTAGATTAAAAAGGCGGTAAGTATTCTTTTACTTCCGCCTTTTTATTTTAATGCATCTTTCAATGATATAATTTCATATGACCCATTAATATATTTAATAATACCACAACTTAACAGAGCAATATTAGACTGATCATTAAAAAGTTGAATTAATTTAGTAGATATATCATCGACTTTTTCTTTTATATAAAGTGTAGATAAACACCAAATTGCCGCAGCAGATATTAAAGGTATCCTATTTCCTTCATTATATAAAAGAGTATATAAACGACTTCTTTTATTTCCAGTATCTTCTTCTAAAAAACCTGGTGGCAATAAGTTTTTTTCATCACCACCTATAGAAATACATAATAAATAATCTCCGTTGAAATTTGAATTTTTTATAGCGTCGTTATATTTAGAAAATTGCTCTACAAATCTTTCATCATTTAAAGCATCATCCAAAGTAGTTTTAGTTTCAATTAAAACTACTTCGTTTTTTTTATTGTATATCCCGACGTCGACTCTTCCAGGTCGATCAGTTATATCACTTGGAGCGGGAATTTCTTCACTTGTTTTAAAGTTATCTCCTAATATATTTTTTAAAATACCCATTTCCCATTTTTGAATCCTTTGTCTTTCTTCTATTTCAGTGAAAGTTTGCAGAGAATTGATTGGATTCGTAAAACTAGAAACAACTGGTAAATCGGCCAATTTTTTTTCAAAAAAATTATAATTACTATATAAATTATTTATTTTTTCTTTATATTCTTTTGAAAGCTCTCCGAAAGCACAAAAGTTACACAAAAAACATTTCGATGTAAATTGTAATTCTCCGTTTTTTTCAATTACACCTTTACATTTTCCACTAACTGGTATACTAAAAGGTATACTTTTATTCACTATTTTATTGGGATTTAAAAAATCAGTGATATTTTTATATTTATTGAACGAATATCGCATACTTGTCTTCCTTTATGTAGTCATTAATATTTTGAATTACGCAGGTGGGCGCATCAATTTCTAAAACAGATTCATTAATTATAGAAATTGGTTTTATAAATTTATCATCTATTATTTCAAAGGGTAATCCAACAATCCTACCTATTTCTAATTCTGAATCGATCATATTTTCAATTTTATTTTTATCTAAAACCAATTCTTCAAAAATAGGTGAAGATCTAAATAAATTCACTAAGTTATTAAATGAAACTTTCAAATTATTATTACTAGCATAATTTAAAACTTTTATTAAAAAATATCGTCTCATTAATAATTTAGGATTAACTTTTTTTTCTGAATTCCTCTCTGCTGCACCATTTCTTTCCCTTTTAGATCCAACATTTTTATTTAAACGCGAGTAGAATAAGGGATTTTCAATATATGGAGTACTTTTAAAAATTTTTATTGTTTTAGAGGTAATGTTAAAATTATATTCATTTAGTCTCTTCTTATTAAGAATATCCCGATATAATTTATGAGCAGGAATATTTGACAAAGGCTGTTTTACTAGTTCGATAAAACCAGCAGTTAAACACCAACTTATTAATTTTGATCTTGTTCTAGATACGCTATCATTTGTACTGCCTAATTTTAAATTACTAATAGGTTCCTTAGTTTTAGGATAACCAACATAAATTTTAGAAGATTTAAATTTCACTCCTTGTTGTACATAAGCAGTATGTAAAAGTCCAAGAATAGGACCATAAGATAATACTGCTTTTTCAATGATTTTTTCCATCTCATTACTTAAATAATCTGTTTTTACGAATTCAATTCCTAAATCAGTAATTTCATAAAAGTCTTTATTTTTTCTGATAAGGCCTAAAGCTTCTAAAGAACCAGCTGTATCACTTACTGCTTTACTTTTAGTTGAATCAGATTCAACACTTTGAGTGGCATAACAGGTAGCATTATCTAGTGAATTATCTAAATAAGGACAATAGTAATAGCCTAAGTTTTTTTTTAATAAGGGACAATTATCTAAAATAGTTACTTCATTAATACTATCATACTTAAGATCATTTAATTGAAATTCATTAGATTTCCCTTGAGTGTGAATCGTTTTTAAAATACTATGTAAGCATTCTATACGACTTCCGTACTTACGATTTAATAATAAAGACATTTTATTCCCCTTTTATCAAATTATTTATAGAATATATATTGCTAATAGAGTCGTCGTAGTTACTAATAAACTTAAATGTAAAAGAAAACTCAGGATATAACTTACTTAGGTCATCGATTACCTTCTCATAAGCTCTTTTGTATTTCCCATTTGAATCTTTATCTCTATGTATAACTTTGTATAATACTATTGTCGATTTAGAATTATCTAACTCAACTATATCAATTATAATACTTCTAGAATAGCCATTTGTTGATACCTTTGAAAAATATTTTTTCTGTGGAAATACTAAGTTAAGAAAATAAGCAAGATGAACGATTTCATCTATTAAAGCACTATGATTTTTAAATGATAAATCTTCAACATTTTTATCTTTTAGTTTCATCTCACATAAGCCACACTCTTTACACCCTGGTAGAGTAAATAATATTGATTCTTCATCATCGTAACTTAATTGAAAAAAAGGGCATAAAGGAAATTTCTTTAAAGGCTTTAGTTTATTATTAATTACATTTTCTATTGAGTTATTAGTACTAAATTGTAAATAAACACTATCTAATGGTTCATTAAAATTCATTATTTCTCCTTAAAAATTTAATATACTATTACATTGAATATACCATAACTTACAACTAATAGCACAACATAATATATATGTAATTTTTAAAAATTATAATATAAAAACATTAAAAATAAATAATATAATCGTCTTGTAATACGGTATTACTTTTTTGAAAATTAAAAAACCGCATCACTTATGATATGCTTCTCCCTACCAGTGTTTTTACTAAAAAAAACCTCTTCAAAGTTTTCATTTTCAAGATCTACTTTGAAGAGATTATATTATTTTATAAAAGAATTTACTCGACTCGTCTACTTCTTATTCATTACTCATATTAACTTTATTTAGATTTTGAAGTTTTTCTAACTATTAATAATGAACCTGCAGCTAATAATACAGAGGCAATAACTGTAACTAAACCAGAGTTAGATTGTTCACCTGTTTCTGGCAAAGCATTAGTTGCTGATTGAGCACCTTGTCCATTTTCTTGAGCTGTATTGTTGTTAACAGCCACCTGATTTTCTTTAAAAGATTTATTTAAATTATAATTATCATAATCTACATTTCATCATCTTTAAATAAATCAGCTGCTTCCTTATCGGTATGGACTCTTAAGTTATATCCTTCATCATTAACATATTCTTTATTACGTGCAACATATTGTTGATAAGAGTCATCATAACTTGTTATAACCCCAGGACCGCCGCCTTCACCTCATTGAGCAAGATCACCGTCATATTAAAGT
>NZ_KV822095.1:24233-48678 GCF_001815825.1 Staphylococcus sp. HMSC068G11 | reverse complement strand
CTAACCAAGCTCCTAAAACAGAGATAATTAAGCCTATATTAACTAACACTGAACCCCAATGACCTACAATATGTTCTAATACTTGTGCCATTGATGGATTAGCAAGTTTTGAAATTTGGTTCTGCTGAATGACACCTTGGGCTAGTACAGTCATTAAGAAATAAATGACTAGCACAGAAATCAAACCAATAACGGTAGCAGTTCCTACATCCTTTTTAGACTTTGCACGTCCAGAAAAGACAACGGCTCCTTCAATCCCTGTGAATACCCATACAGTTACTAACATAGTACTTTTTACTTGTGCCATTGTATCTCCCCAACTAAAAACGCCAACACTTCCACTAGTCATACCATAAAAACCGGATTTAAAAGTACTGAAGTTGAATACAACTATCATGCATATAATAACTAGAAATATAGGTATTAATTTAGCTACTGTAACAATACTATTTATAAACGCTGCAGTTTCTACACCTCTAAGTATTAAAAAATGTACACCCCATAATAAAATTGATGCTATGATAATACTTGGAAGTGTGTTACCTCCTTTAAATATAGGGAAAAAGTTACCCACAGCTGACATTAATAGGGTTGCATAAGCCACATTACCTAGAAATGCTGCAAACCAATATCCCCAAGCACTTGAAAAACCAATAAAATCTCCAAACCCTGTTTGAGCATAACTATAAATTCCTCCATCAAGATCTGGTCGCTCATTTGTTAAATTTTGAAATACGAAAGCAAGAGAAATCATACCAATAGCAGTTATTATCCAACCGATAATTATTGCAAGTCCACCAGCTTGGCCACCCATATCTGAGATGATATTGAATGCACCACCGCCTATCATAGAGCCTATGACTAAACCAATTAAGGAAGTTTTACCTAATTTATTTTCATCCATATTAATCTCCCCTAATAAAGGTGGTAAAAATCTTGTTATTTGATTTAATGAATGAATTACTTGTGACTTTTACCACCTTTCAAATTTAAATATCTTCTCTAAATAACGGCTGACTCATACATCTTGGGCCTCCGCGTCCACGTACAAGTTCACTACCAGTAATTTCAATCACTTTAATTCCTTTGTCGCGTAAAAGTTGGTTTGATACATAGTTGCGATCGTATGTCACCACAACCCCTGGTCGAATACATAATGTGTTTGAGCCATCATTCCATTGTTCACGTGCACCATCAATAACGTCGCCATTACCTGTTGGAATAAAGTCCACTTTTTCTACTTCTAAAACTTCAGCAAGTGTTTCACGTAACTTGCTAGAACGAGTAATTTTTATATCGTCCTTACCATCATTTTGTTCTATGGTAAATATATTCATATTATTTTCTTCTTTAAATATTGCTGCATGTACTGTAAACTTATCGTAGTCAATCATAGTTAGTACTGTATCTAGGTGCATAAATGTACGTGTATTAGGTATTTCAATAGCTACGATTTTTTTAAAACTTGTGTTTGCATCTTTGAAAATATTACGTGCTAACTTTTCTATTGCTTGAGCTGATGTACGTTCTGATATACCAATAGCTAAAACATCTTTCGATAATACTAATTCATCTCCACCTTCAATATTAAATGGTGAGTTACGATCTAACCATACTGGTACATCTTTATCTTTAAATCTTGGATGATGTTTCAGTATATATGTCATAAAAATAGATTCTCTACGTCGTGCTCTCCAATACATTCTGTTAATTGTCATTCCTCTACCAATTGAAGCTTGGGGATCTCTTGTAAAATAAAGGTTGGGCATTGGATCTAAGTAAAATGGATATCTATCATCCATATATTCTACTAAATGAGTTGTTTCAAGTTGAATTTCTTCTTTACGTACGCCAGCCATGATTTTATTTACAAGTTCTTGGTCAGATAACTTTGAAAAGAATTCTTTAATTTCAGTTTCATGACCTAATATTGTCTTTTTAGATTCTGTTAATATATCGTTTATGAAGTTCTCGCGTACTTCTGGCTCAGTAATAGATTCTGCTGCAAGTTTTTCTAAATAAACTACTTCGATTCCTTCATCTCTCAAAGTTTGAGCAAATTTGTCATGCTCTTCTTGTGCAACTTTTAAGTAGGGAATATCATCGAATAATAAACCACTTAAATGATCAGGTACTAAATTTTCTAATTCTTTTCCTGGTCTTTTTAACAACACAGTTTTCAATTTGCCTATTTCACTATTTACTTGAATGGGTCCTTGTACCATTTCAAATTCCTCCTTTGCTTTATTACATTCACATTATAAAACGCTTTCAAAAAACATCGTGTGATTTAATTCACAATTGTTTAGGGAGGGTTTTCACATATATAGATTTATTCAATGCAAAATTTTGTATGAATATGTATTTTGTACTATATAATAGTGAATAATTTGAAAAATCTCATTGTTAAAACCTTATCTTATTCAAGCAAAAAGATTTTTTACTCATTTTTTTGTATTAGTAATCATTCCTATTAATATAATCATTTAATTTTTAAGGGAATAATTGATAACAAACAAATTCTGCTATTTCATTTGAAGAAGTCAAAATCATCAAAGTATCGTTACCTCCAACAATTCCTAATATTTCTTTCATTTGTAATTGATCTATGTAATAACTTATACTTTGAGCAAAGCCAGGAGATGTTTTTATTAAGACATAGTTATTTAGCGTTATAAATTCAATAATCTCATCACTAAATATTTCTAATTGTTTTTTTGCACTTAATTGATTTGTTTGATTTATTTTCTTGTAAATATACTTTTTATTTTCAACAGGGATTTTGTAAATTTCTAATTCTTGTAAGTCACGAGAAATAGTTGTCAAGCTATAGTAAACTCCAAAATGTCTTGCCATGTAATCCACTATTTGTTGTTTTTTATTAAACTGATTCTGTTGTATAACAGTTAAGATAAGATTTAAACGTTTTTCTTTTTTCATTTTTATTACCCCTTTATTATTTTTGATTATGAAATAGATTTTAAATAACTGTATAAAAATCACTTATAAATATCAATTTACAAATAATTTTGAAATAGTGGATGCTTTAATTATAAGTAGATTATTTTACGCCTAAAAGGAGAGATTGATTAGAATAGATTATAGTCATCATAATTATAAAATCAAAACTTTAAGTAACATTAATGAAATATAATAAAAATAATTTGCGTAATAATAGCGAAATGTGTAAATTTCAGGTGATAACAAAACATGTTAGGTGAGAATGTCTTACAGTTACATTTACTATGTATAAATAAAATAATAACATTAATAGTGAGAGTTAGGTAATAACCACAATATCTCATAAAAGAAGTTTGGAAAAAGGCATTGAAATAAAAAGTAGTTTATAAGTTGAAGATATTTAGGTATGTATTAGAGCGCTTTATAAATAAATAGGTTTATACATAGAATTACAAAAATAATATAAAAAATAGAATCTAATACATGATAAAGAAAGGATTAAAATAATTTAGAAAATGTATTTAGAGTGATATTGTTATAGAGATTGGTTAACTTGTCACATAAATTGGAATGAGGAAGAGAATTAAATAATAAGAAATTAAAATAATCTAATTCAACTTTTGGATTAGTGCTTGTATTTTAACTTGATACAGACTATTCTATTTTTTCTAAATGATGTGATTCAAGATATGCTATATCATTTTGATTAATCTAAATTTAATTCAGAGAAAAAGTCTGAACGTTATTATAATTATACGATTTCAAATACGATGGATTATGTGATTAGTTTAGGTGAAGATGAACGTCAACGTTTTATTAAAACGGTCACAGAATTAGGAAAAGCCTTTGCGTTTTGTGATACAGAACCGAAAGCGCAAAAGCTCAATGATGAAATTGCCTTCTTTAAAGCCGTTAAAGCAGGACTTGTTAAATTGTTACAACCATCAAAAGAAGGAAAAATATATAAGACACTTGCTGAAGTTGAAGCAGAGATTAATCAGCTTGTGTCACAATCTGTGGTTACGGAAGATGTAATTGATATTTATCAAACTCTAGGTCTTAAACAACCCGATTTATCAATCCTATCAGATGATTTCTTAAAAGACGTAGAAGGATTGAAACAAAAATTGTGGCGGTAGAACTCTTAAATCGATTACTAAAAGGACAAGTTAAATCATTAATGAAAACGAATGCATTGTTTCGAAACGCTTCTCTGAAATGTTTTGAAATTCTATTAATAAATATAATAGTCGATCTAGTGAAGCGTCAAAATTGATTGAAGAACTCATTCAACTTGCAAAAGATTTAAATGAAGAACATCGAAGAGGTAAAGAATTAGGGTTAAATTCTGACAAAATTGATTTTTACGATGCTTTAACCTCACATGAAACAGAAAAAGAAGTTATAGGTAATAAAAATCTTAGAGCAATTGCCCATGAATTAACAAAAATTGTGAAAGAAAATATGACTGTAGATTGTGATAAGAAATCAAGTAGTAGAGTTAATAAGAGGAGATCAGTAAAAAGATTAATGAAGAAATACGGATATCCACCTGACTTAGAAACAATAGCAATCAATCAAGTGGTTGAACAAGCAGAGATGATGGCTAATAATCAGTAAGAAAAACTAATAAAGGAGCCTAGGACATAAATCAATGTCTCGCGACCACAGCTTAATTTTTGGTGTTCATTCATGACTTTAAAAAATCCTTATTGCGTAAATGTACATAGTGTAGTACTATTCAAAACGTAATTATTACGATTTGGATTAAGCGAGGAGAATGAAATGACTAAAACTTATGACGTTTGGTGGCAAAAAGGTCAAGAATCAGATGATGATATGGCACGAGACCATCAAGAAGCTTGGGAGAGAACAATAAAAATGCTTGATACATCTGACATCGAAGGGAAAACGATTTTAGATGTGGGATGTAATCAAGGCGGATTTTTACGACAGTTATACGATACAACACCGTTTAAAAAAGGTGTTGGCATAGATTTAGCACGTTTATCTTTGGAAAAGGCAGAGACATTAAAAGGACAACGTCCACTTACATACTATTTAACAGATAAACCGCAAGAAACGAAGCACGTGTTTGATACGGCAGTAAGTACGTCTGTCTTGTACTTAATAGAAGATATTCCGCAACATGCAAAAGATTTAAAAGAGGTATTGAAACCAGGCGGTGTTTATTACGCTTCATTCGCGGATTTAACTAATAACCCAAGTCGTCAGTTTATGGATGACACGATTAATCAATATGGTGCAACACCTTCTCAGAATCACTCTCTAAAACATATCGTTGATAGCTTTGTGGATGCAGGATTTGAAGTTGCAGTAATGAAAGAGCATGTACCTGACGTTATTGATTTAACACATTATAGCGATTTTTATTTATCACCGAATGATTATTTACAAACACTATATGAAGAATCGTTTTTAATAAAAGCAAGTGTGAAAGAAGGTACTGAGAAATGAGGAAATGTGTATTAATGACGGTAGCAGCAAGTGCTACGCTCTTATTGGCAGGTTGTGGCAATGGTCAAAAAGAAGATAAAGATGTTACGGTATCGCTACCTACTGAAGCAAAGGCGGATAAACTTGACGCGCAAGGCTATGATGCAGCGATGCCCGTTTATAGTGCAGTGTATGATGCATTAGTTAAATACGACAAAGATAAGGGCGTTAAAGCAGGTTTAGCAGATAAATGGAGCGTTGATGAATCAGGGAAAGTTTATGAATTTCATTTGAAAAAGAACGTAAAATTCTCAGATGGTTCAGCATTAGATGCTAAGGCCGTGAAATTCTCGATTGATCGTGCGAAAGCGATGAATAAAGATACGACTGTTGAAACGTTAAAAAAATTAGATAAGGTCGTTGTTAAAAATGATCACGTGGTCCAAATTAGATTGAAATCTCCATCAAATCAAGTGTTAAATGAATTAACACAAGTGAGACCATTGCGTATTATGAGTCCACATTCAGTAGAAGATGGTAAAGTAAACGGTAAATTTGAAAAAGCGATTGGAACAGGTGCATTTGTTGTTGATAAAACTGGGAAAGAAAAAACGACAATGAAGCCAAATAAATATTTCGACAACGGTCACCCAGTCAATTATCATCTTGCATTCCAAACGATTGAAGATGGGGACTCAAGAAATTCTGCAGTACAAAGTGGTTCTGTAGATATTTCTGGTGGTGCTTTAGGTATGCTCTCAGATGAACAAATCAAACAAGATAAGAAAAATAAGAACTTAACGATTGAAGATAGACCTAGCACAGTAAGTCACTTTATGGCATTTAACCCTAAAAATGATGTATTAAATCATCGCGCAATTCGTGAAGCGATAAGTAAGAGCATCGATGCGAAAGACATTGCGGGCAAATCGGTAAATGGTTTGTTCCAGAAGAACGTACAATTTGTGACTAAAGATAATCAACAGCCACACGATTATGATATGAAAGCGGCTGAAAGGTTACTTAAATCAGAAGGCTATCATAAAAACGATGACGGCTTCTTTGAAAAGAATGGCAAACCTTTATCATTTAACTTAGTCATTCAAACTGCAGAATTCCCAAGTTGGAAGGATAAAGCAGAAAAAGTGCAACGTCAGTTTAAACAAGCCGGTATTAAGTTAAATGTGAAAACGTTAGATTCACAATCATACTATGATACATTATGGACGAAAAAAAACTATGATTTGATTTTCTATAGAACGTATTCAGATGCATTAATGCCTTACAACTTTATGAGTTCAGTGTTTAAAAATAATGATGGTCAACCAGGGGTGTTAGCTGATGATGAAACATTAACGAAACAGCTAGACGATTTCCCATCAACCGTATCAAAAGAAGACCAACAGCGTTCATTTGATGACATATTTAAACACTTTAATCAACAATACTATGGTGTGCCAATTGCTTATCCAAATGAGACGTTTGTAGTGAGTGATAAAGTAAAACAATTCAAATTCTCTGGACTTACAGATGCACCAATTGATTATAAAACGTTGAAAGTTAATGAATAGCAATGCTTAAACGTACAATTAAATTCATACTTTATTTAATCGTAAGTTCGTTTATTATCTTCATTTTAGTTGAGAAGACATCTGGTAATCCAGCGATTCTGTATCTACAACGTCATGGTTATACGTCGATTACGCAAGACAATATTGAAGCGGCACAACATCAACTTGGCTTAGGACAACATGTGTTACTAAGATATATTGATTGGGTTGGAAATGCACTTACGGGCAACTTAGGATACAGTTTTAGTACCAACGAAGCGGTTACCGCTATGATAATGGAAGCTATCATGCCTACTCTTGTGCTAATCATTGTCTCTAGTTGTATCATGTTGCCATTTGGCTATATTGTTGGTTACTTCGTTGGGACGCGTCCGCATACACGTTACGCTAATGTAATTCGTGGATTTGCCCAAGTGATGACATCAATGCCAGAATACTGGTTAGCTATTTTATTCATTTATTATTTAGGCGTACGTTGGCAATTGTTACCATTTGTAGGTAGTGATTCATGGCAACACTTTGTGCTGCCAATCTTCACAATTGTTGTTATAGAAGGGTGTCATATCTTATTGATGACAGCACATCTGATTGCACAAACGTTAGATCAAGATGCGTATCAACTGGCGCAGTTAAGACATTTCTCGTTAAAAGCGCGTATCATCGTACAAATTAAAGAGATATTTGCACCACTAATGACCATTTCAATTAACAGTATCATTCATTTAATAGGAAAAGCCGTAATACTAGAAGTTATCTTCAGCATGTCTGGTATAGGTAAATTGTTGATTAATGCTATTAACCAACGAGATTATCCACTGATTCAGGACATTGTCATCTTTATCATTGTCTTTATTATGCTAATGAATTATTTAAGCGATGTGATTATTTTGAAGAATGAACCTAGACTTCGACGACGTCATACCCAGCAGTCAGGCAATGAGAAAAGAGGTGCGATGTGATGAAAAAATATCAAACGTACATCACAATAGGTTCACTATTGAGTTTGATGGTTGTATTAATTACGTATGGTTTAATGCAAGACACGCAACATTTGAACCCATTTGAGTCACCTAATGGACAACATTGGTTGGGTACCGATCAATTAGGTAGAGACTTCTTAGTAAGACTGATTGTCGGTAGTCTTGTCACATTAAGTTTAACAGGCATAGTGATTCTATTAAGCGTTTGCATGGGACTTATCTTTGGCTTAATTGCAGGCATAGAAAGACGATGGTTAGATCAAATCATCATGTTTGTTGCCGATATGTTGCTAGCTATTCCGTCATTTATTATCGCATTAGTCATTTTAAGTTTAGTAAGTAACTCCATGATAGGTTTGATACTTGCTTTAACGATTGGATGGATAGGACGTTATTTACGTTACTTCAGAAATTTAACGCGAGATATTCAAAAACGTCCATTTGTTCAATATGCACGATTGAGTGGGAACTCAACATTCAAAACGACAGTAACACATGTGATTCCACATTTATTAAGTAATATATTCGCTTTGGTAACGGCTGACTTTGGCAAAATGATGCTCAGCATATCTGGTCTTGCCTTTCTAGGACTAGGTATTAAACCGCCGACGCCTGAGTTAGGAACAATTCTTTTTGATGGGAAAAGTTATTTCAACGGCGCACCGTGGCTCTTCTTCTTTCCTGGTGTATTGTTAGGAGGTTTCGCCTTATTATGTCAAATCATCAACAAAAAAATAACGCAGTAAATAAGGTAGTCAACGTCAATCAATTATCGATTTTAGATCAAGAAAAAGTATTGTTAAAAGATGTTGATTTGACAGTAACTAAAGGTGCATTTCATTGCATTATAGGTGAAAGTGGCAGTGGGAAATCACTGTTAACAAGAACGATACTTGGAATGAAACGACCACAATTATGTTATCAAGGAGATATTGACATCGATTTAACTAAAACAGATGCAGTGTTTCAAGATGTTCAAAGTAATATGTTTCAAAATATAACATTAGCTAAACATTTCCAATACATTTATGAAGCCAATCGCACACATCTGACTAAACAGTGTATTAAGGAAGACGTCTTACAGATGATGCAATTACTTGGTTTAAGACAAGGAGAACATTTACTTGAGCGTTATCCCTTTGAACTTAGTGGAGGTATGGCACAACGTGTCGCCTTTATAATGTCATTAATTAGACGTCCGGACTACTTATTTTTAGATGAACCGACGAGTGCACTTGATCAAGGAAATGTTAAAAAGTTTATGCATTACCTTCTTAAGGCACAAGAACGCTACCAAATGACCATCGTTTTTATCACACACGATATTAACTTAGTGAAAGATTGTGCCACGCATATTAGCATTATGCAGCAAGGTCAATTGATAGAAAGTGGTGAGGCAGCGTCAATCTTAACTAAGCCGACACATAGTTACACGAAAAAATTAATTACGTTTGCACATCGGAGACAACCTTATGCTTAAAATAGAGAGATTAACCAAATATATAGACACGCAACTGATATTTAAAGAGATATCATGTACAATTAACGACCAGCACTTACTCATAAGTGGTGAGAGTGGTTGTGGTAAATCTACATTAGCCAAGATTATCGCTGGTTTAGATACGGATTATCAGGGCGAATTATATTTTAATGGGCGCTTACGTGAATCTTATACGTCTAAAGAGTGGATGAAGCACATTCAATATGTACCTCAATATCAACGTGACACCTTAAATCAGCGTAAAACGGTATTAGCTACATTATTAGAACCACTTAAGAATTACAAGGTAAATAAACAGCGTTATACATCAAGTATTGAAGCAGTGCTTGATCAGTGTAACTTACCACACGATATACTTAATCATAAAGTTTCGACGTTAAGTGGTGGCCAATTTCAACGCGTCTGGATAGCTAAAGCTTTAATATTAGAACCAGAGATTCTCATATTGGATGAAGCTACAACCAACTTAGATGTCATTAATGAAGAAGCTATACTTCAAATGTTGATTAACTTAAAGATGACACAATTAATCATTATTTCACATGATACATACGTCTTAAGCCAATTTGAAGGAATTCAGTTACAGCTAAATAAATTGAATAATTAAGATCACAAATCCTAATATGGTGTATACTTAATGATACCTAAAAAAATAAAATTTGAACTGCAATGTCTAAATCAATATGATTTTCCATTAGAGTATTTAAAAATGATGACAACACTAAAAGATTCCAAATTATTATATTTAATATAAATATACATATGATAAACGGATAACAATGTCAATATAAATTCTTTTTCGATTATTTTTATTTATAATTATATATAATTTATATAAAAATATAAGTATTAAAATTTCAACTAAAAGGTTGGAAGCGTATCATAAATAAAACTAAAAATAGGTTGTATATAACTCACTTTGAAATTGATTGAATATATAGTATCTTTAATAGAATGCAGCTATTGTGGCGTAGAATATGAGAATCAAAAAATGATTAATATAGTTTGAAGAGAGTGAGCATAAATACTAGAAAAATGGCCAGTAAATGAGTTTACTATAAATTCATTTACTGGCTTCTCTAATAATTATCAAGACAATTTGCTTTTCTAGGCATACTTTGAAACGCGCTATTTTCTTTAAGAATATTAATATATGACTTGTGTTAGTAATGATAACCTTGGTTAGAGTGTATTGTCATGTGATAGTTAAGATTAGATCTTTTAATTAAAACATTGTTTTAAATATCGATGACAAGGTCTAATGTAGGACGTGTAGATATAAGGTTCGGAATGATATAAACAAATCCTTAAAATGAGATAAATCGAAACTATTTATACCGTATGGGGGTATATGTTATGGTATAAGTAACTTTACTATCACGTTTTCATTGGGAGGGGTTAATTTGAAGAATAATGGTGAAGCGCGTAATCATCAAAATCACATGAATCATTCCAATCAAATGCATCATGATAACCATGTCTCACATCATCATAATGGCCATGCACATCATCATGGAAATTTTAAAGTTAAGTTTTTTGTTTCATTAATTTTTGCAATACCTATCATCCTTTTATCGCCAATGATGGGCGTTAAATTACCTTTTCAATTCACATTTCCAGGTTCTGAATGGGTAGTGTTAATATTAGCTACAATTTTATTCTTTTATGGTGGTAAACCGTTCTTGTCTGGTGGTAAAGATGAAATTGCTGCAAAAAAACCAGGTATGATGACCTTAGTTGCCCTAGGTATTTCAGTAGCTTATATTTATAGCTTGTATGCTTTTTATATGAATAACTTTAGTAGTGCAACTGGTCATACAATGGACTTTTTTTGGGAGTTAGCAACCTTAATTTTAATTATGTTATTAGGACATTGGATAGAAATGAATGCTGTTGGAAATGCTGGAGATACCTTAAAGAAAATGGCAGAACTGTTACCTAATAGTGCTATTAAAGTGACGAACAATGGCCAACGCGAAGAGGTTAAAATGTCAGATCTCATGACTGATGATATCGTCGAAGTAAAAGCCGGAGAAAGCATTCCAACAGATGGTATTATCGTTCAAGGACAAACATCCATAGATGAATCCTTAGTCACTGGAGAATCTAAAAAAGTCCAAAAAAATCAAAATGACAGCGTCATCGGAGGTTCTATTAATGGAGCTGGAACGATACAAGTCAAGGTTACAGCTGTTGGAGAAGATGGATATCTTTCTCAAGTTATGGGACTTATTAATCAAGCACAAAATGATAAATCTAGTGCTGAATTGTTATCTGATAAAGTGGCGGGTTATTTATTCTACTTTGCTGTAAGTGCCGGTGTAATTTCGTTTATCATTTGGATGCTTATTCAAAATGATGTTGATTTTGCACTAGAACGACTTGTAACCGTATTAGTCATTGCTTGTCCACATGCTTTAGGCTTGGCAATACCTTTAGTTACTGCACGTTCTACTTCAATTGGTGCACATAATGGTTTAATTATTAAAAATAGAGAGTCTGTAGAAATAGCACAACATATCGATTATGTAATGATGGACAAAACCGGTACTTTAACTGAGGGTAACTTTTCTGTGAATCATTATGAAAGTTTTAAAAAAGGATTAAGCAATGATACTATATTAAGCCTTTTTGCCTCATTAGAAAGTCAGTCTAACCATCCATTAGCTACAGGTATTGTAGATTTTGCGAAAAGTAAGAAAATTTTTTATGATAATCCGCAAGACGTTAATAACATTCCGGGTGTTGGATTAGAAGGAAGTATTGATAATAAAAAATATAAAATAACAAATGTCTCTTATCTTGATCAGCACGGATTTGAATATGACAATGACTTATTTATAAAATTAGCACAACAGGGTAATTCAATCAGCTATTTAATTGATGAACAACAAGTCATTGGTATGATTGCTCAAGGAGATCAAATTAAAGAAAGCTCAAAACAAATGGTAGCTGATTTACTATCAAGACATATTACACCAGTCATGCTTACAGGTGATAATAAAGAAGTAGCAAAAGCTGTCGCAAAAGAATTAGGTATTAGTGATGTGCACGCACAACTCAAGCCAGAAGATAAAGAAAGTATCATAAAAGATTATCAACGTAGTGGTAAAAAAGTAATGATGGTCGGAGACGGTATCAATGACGCACCAAGTCTTATAAGAGCAGATATTGGTATTGCAATTGGTGCAGGAACGGATGTAGCAGTTGAGTCAGCTGATATTATACTTGTTAAAAGTAATCCATCAGATATTATCCATTTCTTGACCCTCTCAAATAATACTATGAGAAAAATGGTGCAAAACTTATGGTGGGGTGCAGGTTATAATATTGTTGCTGTACCTCTAGCAGCCGGTGTTTTAGCATTTATTGGCTTGATTTTATCACCTGCAATAGGGGCTATTTTAATGTCATTAAGTACGATTATCGTTGCAATTAATGCTTTTACATTAAAATTAAAATAAAAGGTAGGCGTTTTATTATGATTAAAAAATTATTTTTTATGATATTAGGATCATTACTAATATTATCAGCTTGCTCGAATAATGATGAAAAAGATAAAGACACTAGTGACCAAAAAAGTGAGAGCCATATGAAGCATAATGATGAAAGTAAAGTTCCTGAAGGTATGAAATCGACTAATGAGGGTGAATTTAAAGTAGGAGATAAAGTAACGATTACAGCAGGACATATGCCAGGTATGAAAGGTGCAGAAGCTACTGTAAAAGGTGCGTATAAAACATATGCCTATGTTGTAAGTTATAAACCCACAAATGGAAATGAAAAAGTAAACAATCATAAATGGGTCGTAAACGAAGAGATCAAAGATGCACCTAAAGATGGATTTAGTAAAGGCGATACTGTTAAATTAGAAGCAAGTCATATGTCTGGTATGAAAGGTGCTACAGCTAATATAGATAACGTGAAAAAGACTACTGTTTACGTGGTTGATTACAAATCCAAAGTTAATGGTAAAATCATTAAAAATCATAAATGGATGACAGGAAATGAACTGGAAGCACGCTAAAAATCTAGTTCTAGATTGAGAAATAAATAGATATAAAAATATCCTCCTTAATCAATAATTTAAATAACTTATTATTGTTAAGGAGGATATTTTTTAGTGTGTAAATTATAAATAATTTTAGAAGAATAATATTTATCAAAAAACTGTTCATTACCTTATTAATTGAAATTATATAATTAAAAACCGCATCATTAACCGATATGCAGAAGGGTATCATAAGTAATGCTTTTTTTTATGATTGTATAGTAGTAAAACTGAATCCAATAAATATATATTTAGGAGGTAAATGATGAAATATTGGATTATTCCATGTAATGTAAAATCTTATGATGTTGTAGGTGCATTTAATGAATTAAGTGAAATTGATTGGAAGCAAAGTAGAAACATGAAATCAGCAATGACTGAAGATATAGTTTTAATTTATCTCTCTCGTCCCTTCTCATGCGTTAAATACATATGTAAAATTAGAGAAGTCAATAAACGAAATCCTACGATTGATGATAGCGACTACGTTTTAAATGGTGAAAATTATGTTAATTATGGAAATTACATGCAACTTGAATTACTTGAAAGTATAGATAAATCATTATTGACTTTTGAAAATTTAAAATTAAATGGATTGAAAGGTAATATTCAAGGTCCAAGGTCATTAAAGGATAACTTATTGTGCTTCATACACGAAAGGATAGACTCTTTTTTAATCAATATGAATAAAAATGAATCTGATCTCGAAAATACTGAATATAAAGAAGGGAAAATTCAAGTTAAATATGGTATTAAATTTGAAAGAAATCATTATTTGAGACAGAAAGCGATTGAAATTCATGGGACTACTTGTAAAGTTTGTGGTTTTAATTTTGAAAAAGTATATGGCAATATTGGAAAGAATTTTATTGAGATTCATCATATTAGGCCGATGTATTCTATTAGAAGAGAAATTTCTGTTGACCCAGAGACAGATTTAGTTCCTTTATGTTCTAATTGTCATAAAATGATACATAGAAAAAAAGCTAAGCCTCTGACATTAGAAGAATTAAAAAATAAAATTTTAATTAAAGAAGATAATAATGAGTCAAATTGATAAAGGGAATAATAAATTTAACGCTTTACCACGTTTACCTAGATTACAATCTAAATTTGGATACGTGGATACGGTAAAAACAGTTTTTCATAAAATATGTTATAAAGAAAGACAAGAAGCGATTGTAAATATTGAGGGTAGTAATACAAAATATCCATTGAAGCCATTATATAGAAATTCTAATTAAATACTAATTTATAATGATAGATTATAAAAATAACTACTATATCACAAAAACTTAACAAATTTTGAAAAAGAAGATTTTAGAGAAAATTTAGCTAAATTTTTGCAATCAAAGGAAACCCTTCGGAAACCTCGAAGATTTCCGAAGGGTTAGTAAAAATATAGTTCTTTTTACAAAACTAAAATTTTACTGTACTATGAAACATAAACAAACATGCTTGTGATTCTTAAAACCATCCTGTAACTTGAGCATCACAAGTATTTGTTCCTACTATGCAATCATGTTTGCATCCTCCAGTACATTTCCCATCTTTAGATTGCACAAATAAATCCATTTCTTCATTTGATAAATTGAGCGCCTCTATTTCTTTAATTACTTCTTTCATTATTTTCACCTCCTTTCAAAGTTTACAATTTATGAATAATACAATTATTTATAAATTCTTCATCATGAGAAACTACAATAATTAAACATTTATCCTTCATATCATTTAAAGTCTCAACTAAAACTCTTTTTCGAAAATTATCTAAATGTGAAGTTGGTTCATCTAAGATTAATATTTCTTTCTTTGTTGATAGACTCCTTATTAGTGAAATTAATTGTTGTTGACCTCCAGATAAATTTATATTTTGATCCACAATTCTTTCTTTATTTATATCAACAAATTCTTCAAATTTGAATTTTTTTAAATAATAATATATTTCACTTTTAGTATTATCAACAAAATTAAGATTATTCCATATAGTATCATGATATAGATATGGATTTTGATGACATATACCTATTATTTTTCTCCAATCATTTTTATCATAATCTCTTAAATTATTTTCGTAGTAAAAAATATCTCCTTTATAATTAGAATAATATTTTGTTAAGATTTTAATTAAAGTAGACTTACCTTTTCCGTTTTCTCCATGAATACAATTAATGTCTCCCTTATTAAAGGATATATTTATATTACGAAGTACTTTATTATTATGAAAAGAAAAGCTTAAATTATTAAGAGTTAACATTATGATTATTCCCCTTGAATTAATGTTATACATCTGTTAATTGAAACTTGAACTTGATTCCAGCCACTAAAAAAATTTACTATGTCATTTATGGGACTACTTAATCGATTAGAATAAAATATAAATACTGAAAGCAGTCCAACTGACATTTGTTTGTTTACAATTAAATAGCTACCTACTCCAATTATTACTATCGAGTTAATGTTGACAAGAAGTGAGGGTATAATAGTGGCAATAGAAAATAAAATATTTAGTTTTTTCCTTTTCTTTAAGTATTCATATTCGGTTTCTAAATAGTTATTTTGAATATATCGTTTAGTATCTAAAGTTACTAAATTAGCTATATATGTTACTATATTTTTGATTTTAATTACTACTTGATCAAATGAATTTATTAGATTCTCAGAATGAACTTTTATTTTATTGTTTACGAATGTTTGGAATAGTATAATTGCTATTAAACTAATTATAAGGGTGTTTGTCAGTACCAATGACTTTGTTAGTAAAACAATCAGTATAGTTGTTAAATATATAAAACTAGTTATCAAATTTGATAATCCCTTCGAGACAAATGAATCAATAATATTACTATCATTAATTAGGATAGACATAGTTTTATTTTGGCTATTATCTATATCTTCACCATCCAAAATATATAAAGAGTTAATAATCTTCGTTTTTATATAAAAATTAATCTTGAGACTAAACTTGGCAAAAATACATTCTGTCCAATACGTACAAAAATGACTTAAAATATATAAAATTATACCGATTATAGCTAGCTTAATTATAAAATTAGGTTGTTTTCCAGATAAAGATTGGTTAATAAAATCGCTTATTAAATTTGGTATGTTAATATTTATAAAGACATCTATTATTTGCAAAATAATTAAAATTAAAAAAAGTAATTTAGAACTTTTAATTATTCTATATATAAATTTAAATTCAGACATTATTTTCTCCAATGATATTAGTTAGCTTACGTATTGTAGATATATCATCTAATTTTAAGAATCCCTTTTTTAAAAGAGTAGGGTTTTTTTTAATGATAAAATCTAATAAATCGTTTATGTTATATCTATTTATGCCTATAGAAATACTAAAGAGAGGCAAGTCATATATATCTTTATTTGTCATTTCTATTTTCTTTCCAGTTATGTTTTCAATATACTTAATTACTAATTTCATATAATGTTTTGAGGGATTTTTATTGTGATTATATAAATCTGTAGCACATATTTGATTACTCCTTTTATTCAAGAAATATCTAGTTGCTAAGGCACAAGCTTTACTATTTCCATAAAAGAAATCACATTGATTATTTTTAAAAAATATAGTAGGTGTGTCATTAAAGTAATAAATTTGAGAAAGTTTTTTTAGTTTTCTATCATTCCCAAAGCTAATTCCCTTTACTCCTGTAACATTAGAATATGAAGCAGGGTATGATTTCCCAACATAATTATTCATATAAGATGATATAAATATTAAACCCTTCTTACTTAAATCATTAATTTTCTGATGAACATCAGAGTTAAAATATTTTGAAGACAAAGGTATACTAATTAAACTAGTTTCAGAAGGGTGTATACTATTTAGAGCAGTAAATAAAATTTTGTTACTAGATGCTTGTGAATTATTTTTCACACCTATATTGATCTGCTTGATATCATAATCATTGAATTCCTTAATGACTTTTAAAGAACATTCACCATGACTAATTAACCTTGTATCGTGAGTGAAGGAATCTATTAATATAGCATCATATTTTTTCTTCATTACCTAATTTCTCATTTCTATAAATTTCAAAATTTTTTCGGTGTAAAATACAATAACTAGCACTGGGTTTGTGCAATTGTTTAGTACTTGCATAGTTAATAAATTTGCATCTATTACCTTCGCAAAATTTTAATAAATCACATTGTGAACATTGTTTATTGTTAATTGAATATTCCTTAGTTAAATTCGATATTACACTATGATACAAACCTTCATTTAAACTGCCAATTTTAAATTTTTTTATACCTAACACTAATGCACAGGGATAAATATCTCCATTTGCTGAGATATGAAATGTATTAATACCTCCATCACAAATGTTTAGTTCTTTTAATACACAAGTGCCGATATTATGAATAAAATTTTCATAGTCTAATTTTGACTTAATTTTTAAATAATTTAATATTTTTCTCATTTCATTCATATATTTATTCACTTCATTTATACTCCATTTTGATATAGTAGTGTCTGGTATGGCAGAGATTCCTATAAATCCTGAATCATAAAAATATTTGTAACTTTCAAATAAATATGGAACTGTTTGAGGTGTAATAGTTATTCTAATCCTAATATGATAATTTTTTAGTTTGAATTTATTGAGTGTTTTTTTTACCTTATCAAAACTCCCTTTACCATTCCTATAGACTCTATTTTTGTCATTTATATTTTTTTTACCATCAACGCTAATACTAATGTTAAAATTGTTTTTAATAAGAAAATCGATAGCATCATTACTAATAGCAGTACCATTAGTAGTAATATAATAGTTTAGAGAAATGTCGTATTTTTCCTTCAACACAGAAAAACAGTTAACAACTTTATAGATTACCGGAAAATTTAATGTTGGTTCTCCACCGTGAAAGTTAACATTTATAACCTTTTCGTCATCATCAGAAATTTTTTGTTTTATCAATTCAAATGCTTTGTCAATATCATCCAATTGAAGATACTTCGCATTTTTGTTGACATAACAATATTTGCATCTTAAATTACAATCTTCAGTTACCCAAAATGTTATATTCAAATGGACTCACCCCAAATTTCTTTATAAAGTCTTCTCTTTTTAAACTCACAAAATTCATTTAGTTTATTACTGTTTCTTTTAATAGATTGAAATCTTGAGGGACACTCCCAGCAAAATAAATTCACTTTACAATTTCTACAGTGTTTATCATTAAGCGGCCTGAGTCGATTAATCGTATTGAAAATATGATTGAAATTAATACTCTGTTGTGTCAGTTTTTTTAAAATGTCAGAATCGTTGAATATGTTCCCAATCTTAAAATCTTTATTAATTAAGTTAGTGCATGGAAAAATATCTCCATTAAAATTTATGACGAATTCTCTAATTCCTGGTTTACAATAATGGCATGCTATATCTTCAAAAATTATATCTGTGGGAATCAAAGCATTACTATCAATCTGGCTAATTGCTCTGCCCTCAGGATGATAAGGCCTGAAAATAGATTTGACGTTTAATTTTCTACAAATGTTTTCAAATTCGATTCTGTGATTATAATTATCTCGTGTCAAAACCATCGATAAACTGATGTTAGTATAACCTTCTTCTATCAACATATTTATTTTCTTTTCAACTAGCGAAAAAACTTTTTTTCCTCTTATTTTTTCGACACTTGTTCTATCGTAACCATCTAAACTTATATCTAGTGCATCCACATTTTCTTTTAAAAATGGAATGAATTTTTTTCTGATTAACATACCGTTAGTCATAATCACCAACTTATTCTTAAAGTTAGTTCTTATATATGAAATAATTTCTAATATATCGTTTCTAATAAAGGGTTCTCCACCAGTTAGAATAAGTGTATTCGGGTTGACGTCAATAATCTTATCAATTGCATATTTGACATCATTTGTACTTAAAATATCTTGTGATAAAGGAGAAGCAGATAAAGCACAATGACTACAAGAAAGATTGCATTTATTTGTAAGAGTAAAAGTCACACTTAAATTATTTTCTTGATGAGTTTTTTCTTCATCTACGTAGTATCGTATTTCAAGCAATTCGTTAAAAAGCCGTTTTAAGTTATCTATCACATTACTTACATATTTATACTTCATAAAATCACCAATTTGATTAGATTCAACCAATTTGTTTAAAACTTCAAAATATTTTCTACTTGTTCTTACCCATTGTCCATTGTTTAAGTTGACTAGTAAAACTTTATTTTTAAAGTAAACTTCATGTACATTTGTATTTTTGATATACATCTAATCACCTCGATATCAAGTTATCATTACTTTATCAATTTTTTATCAATTTTTTATCAATTTAATTAATATTGACCAAACCTTCATAATTGTATATTTTGTGAATTTCCTAAAATTGATATATTATTGATTTCTTTTTGATATGTTGATATAAAAGGAGGCTAATTTTGGATGAATGAAATAGTTATCAAAGGTTTGAGTAAATCATATGATGGAAAGAAAGATGCGCTTAATTCATTGGATTTAGTAATTCCCAATGGTATGTTTGGTATTTTAGGAAGAAACGGATCTGGTAAATCTACATTAATGAATATTATTGCAACAATTCTTCAACCAAGTAAGGGAACAGTAACAATTAATGGTATTGAAATTAAGAATTCACAAAAGATTAGACAAATGATTGGTTACTTACCTCAAGATTTTGATTTTTATCCTAATATGAAAGTCTCGGAAGTTTTATACTATTTAGGTTTTTTATCTAAAATAAATCGAACGGATTTCGATAAATATGTAGATTTAATTCTTCGTAAGGTTAATCTAATTGATTATAAAAATAAAAAGGTTAAAAGTTTATCTGGTGGAATGAAAAAAAGATTAGGTATAGCGCAAGCCATTTTACATGACCCCAAAGTAATTATTGTCGATGAACCAACGGCGGGATTAGATCCAGAAGAAAGAGTAAGGCTACGCAATTTACTATCTGATTTAGCTGAAAACAAAATTGTGATTATATCAACTCACATTGTGAGCGACATTGAATCAACTTGTAATAGGATTGCTATTTTAGATAAAGGAAGTCTTGTATATAAAGGTGACATACCATCGTTGATACAACAAAGTGATGATCATATTTATGAAATCAATCTATCCCCATCGGAGTTGGAATCATTTAGAGAAAATGACTTATTTATTACTAAAACTCAAGAAATTGAAAATAAATTAAAAGTTAGGTTTATTTCTGAAACAAAAGTTGCAAACGCTAAAAAAGTTAAAGCTGATTTTGAAGATGCTTATATGTATTTTTTAAAAAACAATAAGGAGGTTTGAATCATGCGTCTATTTATAATGGAATTTAAACATTTAATGTTTAGTAAGACATTTCTATTTTATTGTTTATTGATTATTATATTCACGGTATTGAATTGTCAACAAGTCCTCAAACATCCTATTAATTCAGATGTATATCAACCTCAAAATATGACTATGTATTCTACTGATAAAAACATAATAATGTCAAATGAAATTAAAGAATTAAAGAACGAAGTATATCAAAATAATTTTAAAACGTATCAATTTGGATTTTTAAAACAAAAAAAGTTAAATGACCAACAAATTTCTAAAATAAAGAAACTAATATCAAAAATGGAAAAAACGAATAATTTTCATCAGTTTAAAAATTATTCTAATAGCGTATCACATGTTGTTGGATGGGGATCTCAATATTCTGAAAATAATATTTCATTATTTGGAATTAAGAATATGAGTAAGAGCACGTATGTTAAAGAGAAGAATATTATAAAAAATAAAGAGTACTATTATGGAGCATATAGTAGATATTTTTCAGATATTATGGGGGTAGTGTTAGGAATACTTCCATTCTTTTTGGGAGCTCAAATGATTCTTCAAGACAAAAAAAGTAATGCCATTAAAACGATTCATTCTAAATCTATATCATCATACCAATTAATTTCTACACGTGTATTTACTATTCTTGTTTTGGCATATTTACCAGTATTATTAGTATCAATATATTTTGTTACTTGTTTATCGATGATACATCAAATATCGATGTTTTCTTTATTTATTTTTTATAAAATTTTAATCTTGTGGACATTACCCACTTTAATATTTACTATCGCGATGGGATTGTTTGTCACAATTATATTGAATTCTTATTTAGGTGTAATGATACAAATAGTAATTTGGTTTATCAATTTAAATATAGGTTCTCGTGCCATTGAGGGGTGCTATGGTTCTCTATTGATTCCTAGACATAATACTTTATTTAACGC
This sequence comes from Staphylococcus sp. HMSC068G11, assembly GCF_001815825.1. Lineage (NCBI taxonomy): Bacteria > Bacillati > Bacillota > Bacilli > Caryophanales > Staphylococcaceae > Staphylococcus > Staphylococcus sp. HMSC068G11. The sequence goes on along the minus strand of NZ_KV822095.1, from coordinate 26,883 downwards.
AGTTTTTTTCTATAATCACTTCAATCAAATTTTAGCTAATAGATTTACATACTTTGGCTTAGGTTTACTTTTAATTCTACTTAGTACATATATATTTGACCTGAAAAGAAGAGGGGTAGGTTTTAATGGCCAAATTTTTACTAATAGATATCAAAACTAATTTAGTCAAACTTTACATGGGAATTTTAATTCTATTATTTGGTGGAATGTTTATTTTTGGTGTATCTAATCTTAATCATGAGAGAGTTACACAATACATTGAGTTAATATTTACTATACTAGGCATATTGTTATTTACTGCTATCTATTCTGTAGATCAAAACAAGAAGTCTAAGTTAACTATTAGTGCAAAGTGTCATGACTACCAATTCGTATTTATGCTTAGATTAGTTATAACAATCATCTATATACTGTTCTTAATTACAATCAATTTATTTATATTTTATTTATTTAACTCAAATATCATTGTTTTGAGAGATATGTTTATTGCTTTAACCAGTACTTTATTTATAGGATCAATATGTTTATTAACAAGTATTCTTAGTGGTAATACATTAAATGGCTTAATGTTTGGACTTGTATATTTCTTATTCTGCTTAGGATTTAGAAATCTAGGCTTTATGTATTTATTCTCAGAAACCTTTAACTTTCCATTTTATATAAAAATATTTCAATTTTTATTAGGAATTGTATTATTAATTCTTAGTTACACTATTATCAAAAAAGTACAAAATTAATACGTTTTGGAATCAAGCATTGTCATTTATAATTTCTAGCGTAACATGAATACTATAAAAACAAGCTTAGGTGATTTGTGATGTATAACATAATGATTGTCGACGATGAAGAAAAAATTGTGTCATTTATAGAAGAAAGTTTATACTTAGAAGGTTTTAACACTATTGTCGCTTATAATGGACGTGACGTTTTAAAGCAAATCGATGACAAAATTGATTTAATCATTTTAGATATTAAAATGCCGTATATAGATGGGTTTGAAGTTGCTCAATCACTTAAAGAGAGTAATATACCTATTATTTTTCTTACTGCTAAAGATAATCTTGATACTAGACTGAAATGTTTCTCGCTTGGTGCAAAGGATTACTTACCTAAGCCTTTCTATATGGAAGAACTTATAATTCGAATTAAAAATGTACTCAATCAAAGTCATTCTCAAAGTTTGTCTCCCAACATAAAAAAAACTAAAGAATTAATCATTTATTACGATACATATAGAATTGACGTAAATAACATGACGATAGATATTACAAAAAAAGAATTTGAAATTATAAAATTACTATCTTTAAATCCTCAATATTATTTTAGTAAAGAACAGATATATGATTCGATTAATTTAAATAAGACAGGCAATACTCAAGTTGTGGCTGAACATATACGTAAAATAAGAAAAAAGTTAAGTTGTTATAGTCGTTTTGAATACATCGATACAAAGTGGGGAGTTGGATATAAATGGCTAGAGTAGAAAGTTTAAAAAGAAAAATGACACGTCTTATCATAGCAATTATAGTTGTCAGTGTTGGATTAGTATTTTTACTACAAATTTTGCTTAATGTATTAGAATTTTCAAATTTTGGAAAGTCTTTATACACTAATTTTTGGAAACAACCGCATTACATTTTCTCTTTTACTAGCGCATGTATCAGTATTATGACTCCTTTGTTAATCATTTACGTGTTCACACAGTTTTTTTATAAAAAGTACATTACAACTAGTATTAATTATCTTAATGATACGATTCAAGGATTAAAAAATAACCGCACTGATGTTGAATATAAGAAAATGAGTATTTCAGAATTCAATAAATTGATTCAAGAAGTAGAACATATACATACTTATCTTACAAATAGTATAAAAGATCAATTATCTATTCAAAATAATTTTAAAAGAAAACTCGAAATTTTAGAACATGATTTAAAAACACCGTTAACTGTCCTTCAAGGTCATATTGAATTATTAAGAAAAATTAATCGTTCTAATCTGTCTCAGGAGGAAATACATTTCAAAATAAACAAAGAAGCAGACATTGCGTTACAATCTATTGATAGAATAAATAATCAATTACAAATACATATTAAGAACATCAACCTATTGCCAAACCATTCAGATACAATTCATGTTGATAAGGTAATAAAAATCATTAAAGAGAGCTATAATCAACAATACATATTAAAGGAGAGAGAACTGATTATTGATGTTGATCATGATTTCCCTTATCATACCTTAAGCATTAACAATCAAGTTTTATACCATGTCATCGATAATCTAATTAATAACGCCTTGAAATATGCTGAAAAACAAATATCTATAAAGTTTGAAGTTATAAACGACCATTTACTAAACTTCACCATAACCAATGATGGTAGAATATTTACTGAAGATGAACTGAATTCTGCCAAAGAATGGGGGACAAAAGGTAAAGAATCAAATGGGTCTGGTATTGGTCTGTATTTTGCTAATATTGTGCTTCAACAATATAATAGTGAACTTATTTTAGAAAATGAGAATAAGCATGCAAAAGTAAGTTTCAATATTCCTGTCTAACAAAGTTTATTAATTCTAAAGAATAAAGTTTGTATTTATTGCTATGATTTAAAAGTATAAACACATCTGAATCTTATAGACATCTGGA
>NZ_KV822095.1:14039-24133 GCF_001815825.1 Staphylococcus sp. HMSC068G11 | reverse complement strand
AACACATCTGAATCTTATAGACATCTGGAGTTGATATCTTGATTCCTAGCGCATCACAAGTATTATTGTGATTGCATTTGGTATTTTTTAAATTAGCAAAATAATTTTGAGAATATATAAAGCCATTTAAAGATTATTGAAAACAAAAAGTTAAAGTAATTATTAGTTTTTAATCATTTATTGCTACCCTTGGTTATTAACTACTAAAAGGACTAAGTGATCGTAATGAGTCGCTTAGTCCTTTTTATAATCCTTTTCCCAACTTCTTTAAGCAAGAATATATCCACTAATTGTCCACTGTCTACTCAGTCTATTTTGTCTATTCTTCAATTGTCCATTAACATTAAAATTTGTCATGGTCGCACTGGTGAAATGATTATAGAAATTATCATAACAACTACAGCAATATTACGCTTTGTTCCAGGTGATTTTTTATTATTTGAATTTAAACTCACGTATACCAAACATTTCTCAACAATACTATATCATTTCATTTAGGTAAGTAATGATTAATGATATCTTGAAAAAAGTCGTATCTGTATCACTCTTTAAAAACACTGAAATAGCTTACTCAAGAATTTCTTCATCTTCGATTGCTTTAAAATGTTGATGTCGATAAATTCAAGTAAAAAATAAAATTTATTGAAAAAAGGTATCAAAGCTTGCTTAAAAATTGTGGAGTGTTAAAATTATTATTGAAAACGGTTCCAATGAATTGTTGTTTGCTATAGGTAGTTAATCATTGAATTAATTAACTATATCGAGTAATAAATGGGAGAGATAGAAATGAACGATACAGATAGAACACATAAGGAAAATAAGTTAGAACAAGATATTACACTACCTTATTTAAAAAAAGCAGTTATTTTTTCAATTACTTTTGGTTTCTTTGGTGTAAATATGGCTTTTGCACTTCAATCAGCAATGATGGGGAGAATATTCCAAACGTTAGGAGCTAATCCTAATAATTTAGGATGGTTTTTTATTTTGCCACCTTTAGTAGGAATGATTGTTCAACCCCTTATTGGATACTACTCTGACAGAACTTGGACCAGATTTGGACGTCGTATGCCGTATTTGTTAATAGCTGGTCCAATTGGAGCCATCGTATTAGTCTTATTACCTAATGCAGGCTCATTTAATTTTGGATATGCTTCACTCATGGCTTTATCCTTTGGTGCGGTGATGACTTTACTTATGGATTTGACTTCAAATGCATGTATGCAACCATACAAAATGATTATTGGGGATATGGTAAACGAAAAACAAAGAGATATGGCATGGTCTTGGCAACAAATTTTTTCAAATTTAGGTGGTATTATTGCTACGGTATTACCATTTTTATTAACAATGTTGGGAATGAGTAATGTAGCACCTAAAGGTGAAGTACCAATGACTGTAAAATTAGCTTATTATATTGCTGCAGCAGTATTATTAATTGCTTCTATATGGACAGTTATCTCTGTTAGGGAATATGAGCCTAAAACGTATAATTATTATCATGGAATCAATGAGAACAATAGAAATAATAAATTAAACTTATTACAGTTATTAAAAAAAGCCCCTAAACAATTTTGGCAAATTAGTGTAGTTCAATTTTTTAACTGGTTTGCATTGATGTATCTTTGGACATATTCAACAGGTGCAATAGCAAAAAATGTTTGGAATGTGACAGACCCCTCTTCAGCCGGATATCAAGCAGCGGGAAATTGGTATGGCGTATTATACTGTATACAATTTTTGAGTTCAGTTATTTTTGGTTTTGTCATTGCAAGATCTAAACCATCCCAAAGAAAATTTTGGTATAGCTTTGGATTGGTTTTCGGTGGAATAGGTCTTATTTCAATATTCTTTATCCATAATCAATGGTTACTCATTTTTTCATTTGTATTGATTGGTATTAATAATTTAACGATGAATACACAACCATTTACATTATTAACTGAGGCAATCGATGGAGAAAATTCTGGGGCATATTTAGGTTTATTTAATACAAGTATTTGTCTACCACAAATTGTAGCGTCTATAGTCAGTTTTGGACTGTATCCATTATTGGGAAGTTCAATGCCTGCGATGCTACTGCTTGCAGGAATCATGATGCTTTTAGGTGCAGTTTCAGTTAAATTTATTAATGCAAAATTTGAATAGACTAGTAAAGAAAAATTTAATGATATTGATAAGAGCGGAAATAAAGTGTTTTTCGCTCTTTTTTTATAAAAATTATTAGAATTGTGCAATAAACGTAGAAATGATGTATTAGTAATTAAAGTAGTTGAGATCCTATCATCATTGATAAGACTCTGAAATATCTTATCAATAATTTCTTCATTTTCGTTGGCTGTGAAATGACGTATTAAACCTTTTATAAATGATAAAAAATGTTGTGATTTCAAGCAATTGTGCACTAATCTGATTGTATTGATTCATGGTCTATAGCTAATATTTATTTAAAAACCCACCTCTGTCTCTCTTTAGCATTGAATGGATACATGACTTCATGCATTTCTGGACTATTAATAGTATTGCAATTAATAAATAAAAAAACTCTTTCCTGTATTTCTTTTTATATGGCACAAGTAAATTTAAAAGTGAGATAATTGGTAAAATTAAATTTATTTATGTAATGTTATTGGAACATTGTAACATTAATGTAATAATATGGCCTGTAAGACAAATATGAGGAGGGTTTTTATAAGGTTCTCCTTATTAGTGAAATTGTTGAGAAATTCAGTCGTTGGATTATGGCTGTTATTTACATAGCATTGGGCTTATTTATTATTATTGAAGATAAGTGGTGAGAATAAGCTGAAAATTATATTAGATCTAATTAAAGAGAAAGAATTATGTGTTTGCGACTTATCTATAACTATAACATTAGGTTTGAGTATAGCTTCAACATCACATCATTTGAGAGCCCTGTATAAAAGAGAGGTGCTGAATTTTTACAAGGATGAGAAAATGGCATACTACTATATCAAAGATATAGAAATGAAATCATTATTAATAAAATGTATGATTTAAATATAAAGAAACGCTCACATTAAACGAGCGCTTCTTTGAATTCTTGTATTCTTTTTCCAATTTCATCTCTAACACGCTGGAATTCTGACCAAGGTTTGCCAGCAGGATCGTCAAATCCCCAATGTTCCTTCTTTACATTAGGCGGTAATACAGGACAGTTTTGATCAGCATCACTACATAGAGTTACTACTAAATCGGATTGGTGTAATATTGTTTCATCAATTAAATTAGAAGTATGGTTTGATATATCAATTCCAACTTCTTTCATCGCTTCAATTGCCTTTGGATTGACACCGTGTGCCTCAATACCGCCAGAATATACTTGCCATTCATCATCTAAGATGTTCTTACCCCATCCTTCAGCCATTTGGCTACGGCATGAATTACCTGTACATATAAAATAAATTATTTTCTTTGTCATCATTGACACCTCTTTTTTAAAATATAATAAGTGTGAGATATAACCCTAACAGTGTGATAAATAATACCGGAATCGTTATAATAATACCGATTTTAAAGTATGTTCCCCAAGAAATTTTAACACCTTTTTGGGTAAGCACATGTAACCAGAGAAGTGTTGCTAATGAACCAATTGGTGTGATTTTAGGTCCTAAATCAGATCCGATAACATTCGCATAAATCATGCCTTCCTTGAGTATGCTTGTTGTTTGAGATTGACCAATCGCTATTGCATCTATTAAAACAGTTGGCATGTTGTTCATAATAGATGAAAGGAATGCGGATATAAAGCCCATGCCCATGATACTACTAAATAAGCCGTAACTTGAAATATTTGTTAGTACATCACCAAGAAGCGTTGTAATCCCCACATTTTTTAGACCAAATACCACAAGATACATACCAATAGAGAATAAAACAATATTCCATGGTGCACCTTTAATTACTTGTTTCGTATGAACAGCCTTAGATTTACGTGCTAATAATACAAATATTAAAGCAATGATACCAGCAATAATTGATACTGGAATATTTATAAACTCGCTTATTAAATAACCAACTAGCAATACAGTGAGTACAATCCACGAGATATTAAAAAGCTTTTTGTCCTTAATCGCTTCTTTTGGCTCCCTAATATTTACTGCATCAAATTTTCTTGGGATAGACTTTCTAAAATAAAGCCATAAGACAAGAATACTTGCGATTAAAGAGAATATATTAGGTATAATCATTTTACTGAAGTACTCAACAAATCCAATATCAAAGTAATCAGCAGAAACAATATTAACTAAATTACTAACAATTAATGGAAGAGATGTAGTATCTGCAATAAAACCACTAGCAATAATAAATGGGAATACCGCTTTTTTATCAAATCCTAAACTACGTACCATTGCTAAAACAATAGGCGTCAGTATTAAAGCCGCACCATCGTTCGCAAAGAAAGCTGCTACAATAGCGCCTAACAACATAATGTAAACAAACATTTTCAAGCCATTACCCTTTGATGCTCTCACCATATGTATAGCAGACCATTCAAAGAACCCAATTTCATCTAATATGAGTGAAATGAGAATAACTGCAACAAAAGTTAAGGTCGCATTCCAAACAATTCCAGTAACTTCTAGTACATCTGAAAAGCTTACAACGCCAGTGATTATAGCAACTACAGCACCAATTAATGCAGTAATACCAATATCTAGACCTTTAGGTTGCCATATAACAAAAATTAACGTTAATATAAAAATTGTGATTGCTAATATTGTCATTGTTAACATTCACCTTTCTCTACAGTTTCACATATACATGGGACAGTACTGGAACTCAATAGAGTGAGTCGTGATGTAATGTCATCTAATACAGCATGATTCAATTTATATAAATTTTTATTACCATCCTTTCTAGATGTAATTAAATTATTGTCTTTTAATACTTTCATATGATGACTTAATGTGGGTTGAGAAAAAGAAAAATGCTGTAATAAATCACAAGCGCATAATTCACCGCAAGATAACAAATCTAATATCTCAAGACGGCTACTATCAGCCATCACTTTCAAGTATTGCGATATTTCACTATAATTCAATTTTTTTCTCCCTTTCTACTTGGAATCTTTTATATCGTTAATAATTTTTATTGTCATTTGATAAATTACATACTTGCTTAACTCCTAAATTATTAACTGGTTTAAAATAGACTCTACTTATCATATAGTTCTCATTATAATCAATAATATCAATATTCTAATACTCGATAAGGTATGACAAAGTAATTATCAAGACTTTCATTTTTAATCTTGTTTATCCAAAATGATTCATCTTCTTTTTTGTTATTAAAAAGGTCATCACGTTGATTTAGCGTAACTAACGATTGATTAACAACCCACCAATTATGGCCTATATTAGCTCTATTTAAATCTTCTACTAAACGTTTAGATTCTAAATAAGGTGTTTTTTCTGCTAATGTTACGATTATCATCTGTGTTAAATTTTTATTTTGAATTTTGGGTAATAATGTTTCAACATTACTGGTAGTTTGAGTTGATTTTTTCTTTAATTCTCTATGATGATTTTCACTAGAATCAAGTAATAGCAAGGTATGGCCTGTAGGAGCTGTATCTACAATTACGTAATCCATGTCGTCTTGATTCTCCATAATGTCACTAAAGGCTTTGAAAAATGCTATTTCTTCTGTACAAGGTGATTTTAAATCTTCCATAATATAATCAATATCGTCTTGTGGTGTATCATCATTCACTGTGGCTAGTACTTCTTTTTTATACTTTTCTAATGCTTGTTCTTCATCAATATAAGCAGTATTTAAATTACTTGTAGTTTCAACATTAATTTCTTTAGTAGGGTCAGTAGTTGCTAAAAGAACACGATATCCTTTATTAGATAATGCTGTAGCTAATTGCGTTGCTACTGTCGTTTTACCAACGCCACCTTTTCCCATTGTAAATAAATATTGAACTTTACTATTTTCAATTTCATCTATTAATTTATTGAATTGCGGATGATCTTCAACAATAAAGTCATCATTTTCAATTAAGTTATCATCATTTAATAGATTAGTTAAACTTTCTATACCTTCTTCTTTCTGCTTTTTATATGGAACGTAATAAGCATGATTGTTATTTAACCATTCAATAAAATGATTAATGTTTTTATCTTGTTCCGATTTCATCTGACTCGAAATTAAACCGTGACTTTCTTCTATATAGTTGTTAATGATTACTTTGAATCTAGAAATTGACAGTTGTTGTAATTCTTGTTGCGCTCTTTGAATTTCATATATAGAAGAGTGACTAGGTCTCGCAACTAACATCATGGTCGTATCATCTTGGTTACGTAGTTTTTCAAGTGCTGAATTATATTTAACTCTATTTTCATTTAAACCTGATAATTGACCTAAGCAAGAAGCGTCATTACTTGTTGTATTTAAATAATCTGTCCATGCAGAAGGTAATTCAAGCATTCTCAAGGTGTGACCTGTTGGAGCTGTATCAAATATAATGAAATCAAATTCTTGTTCTAAAGTTTTATCGGATAAAAAATTTGTAAATTCATTAAATGCTGCTACTTCAACTGTACACGAGCCACTTAACTGTTCTTTCATCTCAGCAAGCACATCTTCTGGTAGAATACCCTCATAAGGTTCTATAGATTGTGCTTTATAATCGTCTGCAGCAACAATCGGGTCAAAATTGGCTATAGAGAGATTAGGTATAGGTTGATATTTAGTTAATTTATTAGATAGTTCCATTTGAAATACATCTTGTAAATTACTAGCTGGATCAGTACTTACTAAAGCTACTTTCTTTCCATTCTCTGCTAAGTTTAAAGCAATAAAACTTGATATCGTCGTTTTGCCTACGCCACCTTTACCAGTAAAAAACAAATATTTTGTTAACTCAATGTTATCTAAATTCAATTTATTTAAGTACTTAACAGCATCCATCTCCACCACAGCATCCTCCATTTCTCATTTGATTAACCGTAATAATTTCATCGGCTTCTTCTTGGGTAATATAAGCGCCCGTTTTAGCTATATTGCCTTCTATAAAAGTGATTGGTAAAACTTCATCACCTTTGTCTTGAATTAAACGAATAACTTCTTTATTTTGAATAAATTCATTCGGATTATTATTCATATTATAACGTTGAACTTCTATTTGATTTTGCTTTAAATATTCATTGATTTGGTTCGCTTTTATTAGTGTTTCATCCGGTTCTGGACCACATACCCCAGTAGAACAGCACATAGCTTCTTCGTATATTTCAATATTTAACATTATACTCACCTCATTAATTAATTTACGATTATAGACTAACATCTATATAGATTAATGTCTATGTTTATGGTTGAGTTTAAAAATTTTGATAAATTTAATTCTTAATAATACAATTTATGAAGAAATTATTTTAATATTTCTGTGAGAAATACCTAAGTTTATGTAAAATTATAGGTTTTTTTCTTGCGATAATATATATAGTGATTTATATTTAATACATCAAGAAAAATTGATGTATTAAATGATATAAAACTAAATTGACAATAAGAAAGTGTGATTGATTACGAGTAAATCATGCAAGTACTTTAACTTTTGGTTACTTTGTTAGTTATTTAAATCTTGTTATCCTATCAAGAGAAATCAATTTAAAAGAAGCTACAATATTATATGTAGAAGGAGTTCTTTAAAGGTAATATTACTCAGTATGGCGAATCAACAAAAAATGACAACAAACAATTCAAGAATTGAAATAAAGATAATATAAACTCAATGAAATATTATAAAAAGGATGGTCTTTTATGGAAGTTATTAAAACAAAGACTGATATGAGTGAAGATCAACAGTTGGACTTTTATGAAAAGATGTTTAATGCACTTGCCGATAAAATCAGATTAAAAATACTAAATCAAATTAGCCAAAGCTCTAATAAATCATTATGTGTGTGTGATTTAGAAGAATTATTAGATATAAAACAATCTAAACTTTCTTATCATTTAAAAAAATTAGTAGATGCAAATGTTCTTATTGCTGAAAAGCATGGCACATGGAATTATTATAAAATTAATGAGCAACAAATACAGGTTGTTTTAAATGAAGATACTTGTTGTAAGATACTTTAAGTATCTTTTTTAATATAATATTAATCAATATTTTTTGATATATTAATCAAAAAAAGTTGATTAATTAAATTTGGAGGAATTATATTAATGTTAGATTCAAGTATAGAATTCATAAAGACATTTTTAATGCTATTTTTTGAATTATTAGTACTATTCATAGTAGTGAGTTTTATTGTAAGTATAATCCAGCAAATAGTTTCAGAAGAGAAAATAAAACAATTTTTAAGTAAACCTAATCAAGTTATTAATTATATTTTGGGAATGATATTTGGTTCGATTACACCTTTTTGCTCTTGTTCAACAATTCCTATACTTGCAGGTTTATTAAATTCTAAAGTTCCATTTGGTCCTGCAGTGAGTTTCTTGATTGCATCGCCATTAATGAATCCATTAATGATATTTATGTTATGGAGTTTACTAAGTTGGAAAGTTGCTGTTATTTACTTTGTTGTACTAGCGATTTTTAGTATTTTAACGGGTCTAGTATTTTCAAAAATGAATTTAGCTAAAACTTACAAAGGTGTAAACGTTAAAGGAGATGGGTTTTTTGCTAATAAAACTGGATCTCGTGTTAAACATGCATTAAATGATGCTTGGGCATTCTTATATCCAATGCTTCCTTATTTATTTATTGGTGTGTTTATTGGTGCTTTTATATATGGATTTGTACCTGAAACGTTTATCACTAAATATGCAAGTGGAGATAGTAGTATATCCGTACTCATTGCATCAGTAGTAGGTATTCCTATGTATATTAGACCTGAAACTATGTTACCTATAGCCGGAGCATTAGCTTCAAAAGGAATGTCCTTGGGAACGGTTGTCTCATTAATAATAGGTGGTGCCGGTGCAAGTATTCCAGAAGTAGTATTATTATCTAAATTATTCAAAAAAGAGTTTGTAGTATCGTTTGTTATCGCCATTTTAGTTGTAGCTATTTCTACAGGTTTGATTGTGAACATCATTATTTAAAGGGGGTGAGTTGATGGGAATCAAAGATGTATTAAATAAAATGAAACCTCAGGATCAATCATGTTGTTCTGTGGAAATTGAAGAAAAAAAAGAGAAGAATGAAAAAGAACAGCAGGATAATAACAATTGTTGTAACAATTAATTTAGAAGTCTGTAAAATATATGCTTCTAATAAATAAAAGAACGACAAATTCCAATGTAATAGTATGGAATTTGTCGTTCTTTCGTTTCAGTTAAGGAAAATGATTTTGTTTATTTATTAATTATGAAAGTAAAATAAAATTTTAATTCCATCTTAAATGTATTATATATTCATTGTTTGGTAATATGTAGATGTTTAAGAAGTTGATTTATATAATGTTTACCAATTTATGATAAATAGAAAGATGTGAAAATATGAAACATTCAAGCAAAATAATAGTATTTGTAAGTTTCTTAATTTTAACGATTTTTATTGGAGGATGTGGTTTTATAAATAAAGAAGATAGCAAAGAAACGGAAATCAAACAAAACTTTAATAAAATGTTAGACGTGTATCCAACTAAAAATCTAGAAGACTTTTATGATAAAGAGGGCTATCGTGATGAAGAGTTTGATAAAGGAGATAAAGGAACTTGGATAGTTCATTCTAAAATGGTCATTGAACCAAAAGGAAAGAATATGGAATCCAGAGGAATAATTCTACGTATAAATCGTAATACTAGAACAACAAAAGGATACTTTTTAATTAGTGAGATAACAGAAGACAAAAATGGCTATGCGCATAATAAAGATAAAAAATATCCTGTCGTAATGAAACATAATCAAATTATTCCAACGAAGCCTATACAAGACGATAAGTTAAAAAAAGAAATTGAGAACTTCAAATTTTTTGTGCAATATGGCAATTTTAAAAACTTAAAAGATTATAAAGATGGAGAGATATCTTACAATCCTAATGTTCCTAGTTATTCTGCGAAATATCAATTGAGTAATAATGACTATAACGTGAAACAATTAAGAAAAAGATA
>NZ_KV822095.1:12885-13939 GCF_001815825.1 Staphylococcus sp. HMSC068G11 | reverse complement strand
CAACTAAAAATCTAGAAGACTTTTATGATAAAGAAGGTTTTCGAGATGAAGAATTTGATAAAAATGACAAAGGAACATGGATAGTTCATTCTGAAATGACCATTGAACCAAAAGGAAAGAGTATGGAAACTAGAGGAATGGTCTTGTATATCAACCGAAATACTAGAACAACCAAAGGGTATTATTTTATAAATGAAATTACAGATGATAGTAAAGGTAGACCAAAAGATGATGAAAAGAGATATCCTGTAAAAATGGAACACAATAAAATTATTCCAACGAAGCCAATACCTAATGACAAACTAAAAAAAGAAATAGAAAACTTCAAATTTTTTGTACAATATGCCAACTTTAAAGATATTAATGATTATAAAAACGGGGATATTTCATACAATCCTAACGTTCCTAGTTATTCTGCGAAATATCAACTGAATAATGATGACTATAACGTGAAACAATTAAGAAAAAGATATGACATCCCAACTAAAAAAGCACCTAAATTATTGTTAAAAGGGGATGGCGACTTAAAAGGGTCATCTGTAGGTCGTAAAGACCTAGAATTCACCTTCGTAGAAAATAAAGAAGAAAATATCTATTTTACAGATAGTATTAATTTCAAACCGACTGAGCGTGATGAATCACGAACAGTACTGAATATAAAATAAAACCTGGTAATATAACAAGCAACTCTGAAGAAACAAGTTCGGTATCTAAAATCAGTTCTGAAATTGAAAATGCAAATCATAAAAGAGATGAAAGCTGAAGAATAGCACTGCTAACACAAACAATGAGACATTGCCACGCTTTCAGTAAAAATTTTAAAAGTTTAACTAAAGGCGATTGGGTAGTTAGTACAATCTTTGAATTGGATTCAATAAGTAATAATTTAAAGAATAATCTGGACTAATTAATTTAGAAGCATATCAAAGTGAAGCATTTTGTAAAAGTATAAATCAAGTAAAATCGGAAAGATGTGAGCCAATGCGTTATCTCAAGAAAGTAACGATATACATAAGTTTATTAATTTTAACGATTTTTATTGGAGGATGTGGTT
>NZ_KV822095.1:0-12785 GCF_001815825.1 Staphylococcus sp. HMSC068G11 | reverse complement strand
ACTATAACGTGAAACAATTAAGAAAAAGATATGATATTCCAACCAACCAAGCCCCTAAATTATTGTTAAAAGGGGATGGCGACTTAAAAGGCTCATCTGTAGGTTCTAAAAATTTAGAATTTACTTTTGTAGAAAATAAAGAAGAAAATATATTTTTTACAGATGCAGTACTGTTCACTCCTAGCGAGGATGATGAATCATGAGTCAAACAGATTATCAAATAAAACCTGGTAATATAAAAGGTAATTTTGAAGAAACCAGCTCAGTATCCAAAATTATTTATGAAATTGAAAATGCGAATAATAATAGTTTGAAAAAATGTCAAAGGTTATTCGATGGATGGTTTTATGATTACACCTGGAAGTGACTAAAAAATCAGTACTCTTAAGATGATTTTTTATATAGAAATTCATAAAGCATCCTTCATCAAAAAGTGAAGGGTGCTATGTTTATTTATAAGTGTTATATTTAGAAATGACTTACTGCTCATTATCTATAAAGATTTATACATTGAAAATATTAATTGTTTTAACAATAGGAGGTCATGTTGTTATTATGAGTCAGTTTAAGGACACATTATATAAACTATTTGAGCCAATGATGAAAATAGAGTTCTATCAAAATCTTTTGGTTAATCTTTTAATTATACTTGCTTATATCTTGATGGGTATGATTGTAATTGCGATATCAAGAAAGTTAGTTACTAAATTTTTCAACGTTAATGAAAAGAAAAAGAACCGTCATAAAATTAAGAGAAGTGAAACACTATCCACATTGATTCAAAATTTAATAAGTTATGTCGTATGGTTTATTGTCCTTACGTCAATACTTTCACGTTTCGGTATTAGTGTATCAGCAATTTTAGCAGGAGCTGGAGTTGTTGGTGTTGCCGTTGGTTTCGGAGCACAAACAATTGTAAAAGACATTATTACTGGTTTCTTTATCATATTTGAAGGACAATTTGATGTAAGTGATTATGTTCAAATTAATGCATCTGGGGTAACAATTGCTGAAGGTACGGTTAAAACGATTGGTTTAAGATCAACGCGTATACAATCAGATACTGGAGAAATTTATACATTACCTAATGGTATGATTAGTGAAATAGTTAATTATTCTGCTACAGATGTTTCACCTATTGTGATGATACCGATTTCTCCAAATGAGAATTATAAAGTGATAGAAGAGAAATTATTAACATTTTTACCTACATTAAAGAATAAATATGACATATTTGTATCTGCACCAGATTTACTTGGTTTAGATAGTGTTGATGGCAATGAAATGGTGATTAAACTTTTAGCACATGTTAAGCCCGGAATGCATTTTCCAGGACAACGTTTGCTTCGTAAAGAGGTCATACAATACTTTAGTGAAGAAGGCATTCATATTCCGAAACCAACACTTGTAAAACTTGATAAAGAATTGAATAAAAAAGAATAGTCTGCAGATTCATTTTTTATGTGAAAATTCATAAAGCATCCCTCATCGCAAAGTGAAGGATGCTTTATTTTTATTATGATAAGTCATGAGTGATAGTGATTTGAAAAATATTGTTGAGTAAAGTTGTTATAACGTCATCATGTATGAAATTGTTTATAGATAGATGACAAAGTTATTTTATTGATATTATATA
Source organism: Staphylococcus sp. HMSC068G11 (assembly GCF_001815825.1). Classification (NCBI taxonomy): domain Bacteria; kingdom Bacillati; phylum Bacillota; class Bacilli; order Caryophanales; family Staphylococcaceae; genus Staphylococcus; species Staphylococcus sp. HMSC068G11. The sequence goes on along the minus strand of NZ_KV822095.1, from coordinate 11,149 downwards.
TATAACCTTGAGACATACATAAGGAGGTTTTAAGTCCTACTACCAACACAGAAGATTTCAATCAAAAATTCTACAAATAAAACAAGTAATTTTATCCTGTTTTCGTGGTTTTTTATCATTTTTTAGAGCGTAATTATTATTTATCATTTAAAAAATGATACTGGAGGAATGAAGATGACAAAACGCTTAATATTATTCGACTTTGATGAAACTTACTACAAACATCATACGCATCAAGCGGATATGCCTTATTTAAGAGAAATGGAAGGTTTATTACAGAATATAACTACTAAAAACAATGTCATTACGGCTATTTTAACAGGAAGTACTATAGAAAGCGTACTTCAAAAAATGAGTAACGTTGGTATGTCATATAAACCTCAACATATTTTTTCAGATTTAAGTTCTAAAATGTTTACATGGAATAACTGCGAATATATTGAATCTGATGAATATAAAAACGAAGTGTTGACAGAACGTTTCTTATTGGAAGATATATTAGATATATTAAAACATGTTTCTTCTAAACATAAAGTAGCGTTTATACCACAAAGAACTTTTCGAGACAATGAAACATTGTACAATTTCTATCTCTATTCTTCGGGTGACACGCATTTAGATAAAACAATTTTAGAAGACCTCACTCAGTATTCTAAGATAAGGGACTATACGATGACATTTAATCGTTGTAATCCTTTAGCAGGTGATCCTGAAAATGCTTATGATATTAATTTTACTCCAAGAAATGCAGGAAAATTATATGCCACAAAATTTTTGATGAATAAATATGGTGTTCCAAAAGAATTGATTATTGGCTTTGGTGATAGTGGTAATGATGAAGCGTTTTTAAGTTATTTAGATCACGCAATGATTATGTCTAACAGTCAAGATGAGGAAATGAAGCGTAAATTTAAAAATACAAAATATCCTTATTACAAAGGTATTTATACACATGTACGCGAATTTATAGAATCTGATAATGTTTAAAATATGGAATTATTGAAATAGGAGAGGTGGCAAAAGTATAAGTTGAGATCATAAATAAGCTAATTCTTCTTTATTAATCGAACATCTTCTACATATTTAATGAATTTTCGATATATCTGCTTTTCGAATTGATTTAGTCATTAAAATTGAAATATATACACTTTCTATAACAATCAAAAATAGGGAATAAGACAACACATTTTTCTTATTCCCTACCCAGGTATCACTGAGTTTAATTATTTACTTATTTTAATCAGTTTGGTTAATAATTACCGCCCTGTCCTTTTGCACGTGCTTCAACTTGTCCTCTTAAAAATTTCATATACTCGTTAGATTCTTGAGCACTTTCGTGAATAGTAGCAGCTTCATCATCTGACATGCCTTCTGTATACGCGTCTAGAAATTCATCATCAGACATATGTCTAGCATCTTCTGCTGTATATTTAGGGTGAGGTGTTTCGCTAGTTGTACCACCAGCAGATGGTTGGAATTTCCCTTCTTTTGTAAAACGATCTAAAGTAGGCGTCATTTCATCCGTTGTAATCGTGCCATCTTTATTTACATCTGCTCTATCGATTTCATCTGCTAAAATTTGAGCTTCCTCATCATTGACGTTAAAAGCTTCTCTTAACTGCTTTGCTTTTTCACTAAGTGTTTTAGTTGATGTCCCATTTGATACTTCGTTTGTTTGGCTATTAACTTGATTTTGCATTTTACCTTGTGAAGTTGTATCTTCATGAGTGTTTTTATTGGAAGTCTGAGTCTCTTTTGAAGCTACATCAGTGTTCGATTTTGAATCTTTATAATGACTGTATCCCAATCCCCCTGCAAATCCTAGCATTATAATGAGAAAAACTAGAATCAGTCCTGTAAAAAACCTTTTCAATTAACTGTCCTCCAACTCTTTTATATTTTATTTATATTGTTATATTAATTTATTTTTAAACACATTTCTACTGTTAATTTAAGGTATATAAATATTAGTTTAAGAAGTATAAAAGCATATGTTATAAGTTCTTTTAAGTTTAGTTACTTCTAAATCTATAAATTTTTAAATATTGTGCAAATTATTTAGGTGATTAGTAGCAATTATAATTATTATAAATTAAAATAAATTTAATAACGGGAATTAACAATCAAGGGAACAATAATGTTTTTACAAATTTACGTTATTAAACTATGGATTTAGTAATCGTGTAAAACTGGTTGAAGTATGAACGACACATATAATCACAGCAGTGACAATTTCTAGATTTAAAGGAGAGAAACGAAATGAAAAAACATGTGTTAGCAATCGGAGCAATTACAGTAACAACATTACTTGCAGGATGCGATTTTGGAGATTTGGTAGGACAGCATCAGACTGATAAGCAATCAGAAAATAGTAACACTCAAACCGAGCAAGCTTCAAATAATAAAAATTCAAATTCTAATAATGGTCATTCAAGTAATAACAATAAGTCTAGAGATAGAGTCGAGGATTTAACTCAATCGCAAAAAGTAGCATTAGCTATCAATGATCCCTCAGTTTCTCAATATGCCGTTAACGCAAGTGAATTAAGAAATCATTCATTTTATGCAAACTATAACGGTGGGGGCCAACGTAAAAGTATTCATACGTATCAGTTGGAAGCATTACCAACAAAAGTAGAAGGTGCACCTAGTGATATGAAATTCTATACTGCAAAACCATCTAAAGGATCATTTGTGACGCTTATCGGTATTGGTAATGAAAAGGTATTAATTGCAGGCACACAAAGTTCAGGAACATATCAACAATATGCGCATTCGGAAGCAGCAAGAGAATTAGATTTACATGAACTATTAAATAAATACGGTAAAAGTTCAAATTATAAAGATATAGCAAATCAAATTGCGTTTACACAAAGTCAATCATCAAATTCAAGTGAATCTAACACGTCAGATGAAGGGACGTCTAACAGTGATAGTGATACATCTAATGATGATAAAGTTACACGTAGTAATGTGATAGATAAAGTTGAAGCGTATGAAGGTCACCCATTAGATACTGATACATATACATTTAAAGAACCCGAACAGAACGAAGACGGAGATTGGGGCTTTTCTATTTTAGATAAGGAAGGCAACCTCGAAGGTTCTTATATTGTGACATCTGATGGTGAAGTTACAAAATACGATGAAAACGGGGAAGAAATAGAGTAAAAGTATATTCAACTGTCGAAATTAAAAATTTAGAAAAAGAAAATTGATTTCCCAGGAAATTGACAACGTTAGCATATTAAAAGCTAGCGTTGTTTTTTATATACTTAACATTAATTCTTCTTTGTATTTTTCAATTTTTATTTTCTAAGCACTTCAATTTTGCTTGATGGATGGTCTGGAAAATATTCAAACACATATGGATTGAGAAAAGATTTTTAGTTTTATGACTTTTAAAGTTCAATGCCAATGATACAATTGGAATAAAGCAAAATTTTTAATAAAGTAATAAATGAAGAGGGGATAAGTTATTCAAATGAATCATTTTGGTAAGCTTCATCGTATATCATTAATATTAAATATTATGTTTTTAATACTCATGCCTAAAATCTATAGTTTTGATAATATTTATTTATCAATAATTTGGACTTTGTTAGGAATAGCAAATGCTGTCTACTTGTTGATTAAGCAAAGACGAGAAAACACCATTAAACGTAAATGAAGGAAAAAGAACTCATTTATTATGATGTGCATTCCAGAAGTTGGACTAAAATCTATCTTTGTGGGGTGTTTTTTATGATTGAATATGATAAATTTTATTTTAAAATTAAAGTTTTTCAAGAATATTTAAATGGTTAAAAAAAGTAAGAATAAAAAATATCAAAGGCTTGCCCCCTAAAAAATTGTAGAAGACAAGCCTTTAAAATATTACACTAAATAATACTTCTTGTGGTTCAGTATAAATTTTTAGTGTTCTTTCTTTTTGTCTAAATCTTTTTTGATTTCATCGGGTGATTTAGATTCATTAGCCGATTTAAGTAATTTAAATATTTTAACGTCTGCTGTAAGTCCGCCTCCAAATTGATAATTGTTTTCAGGTGATGCAAATGCAACAAAATCATCTTTTTTATTGTTATTGATATAGCCTTCAATAACAGCGTCACCCATTGGTCCCTGTTTTAAACTTGTGAAATGGACAGATTTGATGATATTAGGTTCTTTAGTGTTGTATTTAAGATAAAGCGTGATACGTTCTTGTTGCTCTTTGTAGTAGATTTCTTTCTGTTTTTCTTTTTCGTTATATTTCATTTTGAGATAAAAGCCCCCAAAAATGATTAATATGACACTAATAAAGATCAAGATTTTCTTTTTTGACATAGATATAGTTCAACAACTCCTTATATAAGGTGAATGAGTATGGATAGCATACAGAATAAAGATTTTACATATAAAAAACTTGCAGATGAAGCATATAAAATTAGTTCTAAACTATCATGAATCAAAGTATCTAAATGTCACGTTCAATATACTAAATGCTTGTAATTAAAATAAGCCGAGGTACATTCATTAACTGTACTTTGGCTCAACTTATGTTATATGCACTTTATATTCAACTTCACTTCTTTTTCTTATCAAAATACGGTACAACAAATATTACAAATAAAGCACATCCAATAGCTAACAAAGAACCTAAATTTTCCAATTCATTCACTCCTTATTTTGTGTACAATATCAACACTATTATTTTTCAGAAACACGCTTAATTAATATTATTGCGTCATCAAGTAACATACTGATACCGAAAAAGAAAAATTCATTGACTATCGCAATCACACTTTCTAAAGATAACATTGTAGAAAATAAATGACGATGTGATTTTTGCATTTACGACACTCCCTCCGATACTCATAAGATGATTGTTGACTTAAAGATTTTTAAAATCTATTTATATAAAGTGAGTATTTGTAAAACTTTGCTATTTAATATATTACATTTCTAATTTAAAATTATATTGAATAAAACAATATTAAAAAAGTAATTTTATGGAAAGAGGAAATAATGAAATGAAAGAATTTAAAGTAATCATAGTTATTTTATCTTTAATTCCATTTGAATTTTTAGGAATTTTTACGGACTATCAAACAGGTTTATTACTAGGTTATTTTCCATTTGTAATTATATCGATACTAATAAGCTTTTCAATTTTTAAATCAGGGGTTAAAGGCAATATTAGTGTTGCCTTAGCAAGGTTAGTGGGGATATTGGTGTCTTGGATATGTGTCCATTTATTCATGGATGTTGATAAGACTTCCGGTTATTTTAAACCTTTTACCACAGATGTTTTTTCAATTATTTTAGCCGGCATTCATATTATAGTCATTACGCTAATTTGTTTAGTTATGTATAGCTTTTCTTATCGCAATAAGTAAGTTAAGAAAAATTAAGATTTCCTAGATGATGTGATAAAAAAATGAAATAGAATTAGCATTGAATTGTTGTTCAATCCTATTCTTCGAACACAACTGACTTTATTTACGGAATTTTTGTGTGGAATGGTCTTTGCTTGGACCTCGACTACTGTTGAATCAAATTTTAAATAAGAATTTTTAATTTTGTCACCAACTGACTATATGTTAAGAATCCTTTAGACATTTATTTGTGCTATAGTCCTTTCTTTATATATTTATTGATATAACTTTATTGATTGAATAGTTGTTTTTTCTGGAAGGAAGTTATATTTAATATTGATTGTAAGTCCGACGGGTTTTTTATTAATATCTAAACGATAATAACCAATAGGCCCACCACCTTGGTTATCTGTCGCATTTTCGAAATCGGCTTTCTTTATAGTTTTTAAAAACTGATATGTCTGCTTATCTTTAGCAATCTTATGAAGTTGCTTTGTGTCATGATGTTGTATGGATTGATTTAATTGTTGTTCACTAGAGTGAATCACCCACATGTCGAAGAAGAAAAAGTTAATAACAACATAACTACAGGCTTGGATAAAGAGAATAACAACTATAAAAATCAATCTTTTCATTGATATGCACCTTATTTTTAATGAAATATTTGCTTCTTATATTTAATTTATCATAATATTGTTCAGTTTAACTTAAAATTCACGATGTTCAATATATATTCATCATTCTATATTTTGTATAAAAAGCATGGACTATATTTAACAGTTTGCTCATTTACTTTTCGGCCCACTATATGTTTAAGTAATCAGTCTAAAACTTATTTTTATGTCACTTTTGTAAATTGCTCGAGATTTACTACTACTTAACATTAAACAACCTCCCTCTGACTCAACAGGGGAGGTTCATTTATTGTTTATTATACTTACCGATCGCATACTTATACTTCTGAACGTGCATCCATACGTGCTTCAAAAGTATCGAGTAGTTCTCTTGCTTCGGCAATGGATTGGGTGTTCATTAATTGATGGCGGAGTTCGCTAGCGCCTCTAATGCCGCGTACGTAGATTTTGAAGAATCTGCGTAAACTTTTGAAGTGTCGGGCTTCATCTTTATCATATTTTTCAAATAAAGAGAGATGTAAGCGTAATAAACCTAATAATTCTTTGCTTGAATGTTCGCGTGGTTCCTTTTCAAATGCGAATGGGTTATGGAAGATCCCTCTACCAATCATAATGCCATCAATACCATATTTATTTGCGAGTTCTAGACCAGTTTGTCTATCGGGGATATCACCATTGATAGTTAATAGTGTATTTGGCGCAATTTCATCACGTAATGTCTTGATTGCTTCGATTAATTCCCAGTGTGCATCTACTTTACTCATCTCTTTACGGGTACGTAGATGAATGGATAAATTTGCGATATCTTGTTCGAAGACGTGTTTTAACCAGTCTCGCCATTCATCGATATCGTAATAACCTAAACGTGTTTTTACACTGACCGGTAGACCACCTGCTTTAGAAGCTTGAATGATTTCGGCTGCCGTTTCAGGTCGTAGAATTAAGCCGGATCCTTTACCTTTTTTCGCAACGTTTGCGACAGGGCAACCCATATTTAAATCTATACCTTTAAAGCCCATATCCGCTAAGCCGATACTCATTTCTCGGAATTGTTCTGGTTTATCGCCCCAGATGTGCGCTACCATTGGTTGTTCGTCGTCACTAAAAGTTAAGCGTCCGCGCACACTATGAATACCTTCAGGGTGACAGTAACTCTCAGTATTGGTAAATTCAGTAAAAAATACATCTGGTCTCGCAGCTTCACTGACAACATGCCGAAAGACAATATCTGTCACGTCTTCCATAGGTGCCAGAATAAAAAACGGACGTGGCAATGTACTCCAAAAATTTTCTTTCATGATTTATTTAAACCTTCTTTATAATAATAATCTCGAATTTTTACGCATGATGATATTACCACAAAACTCACATAGCTGACTACAACTTTTAAATAAATGATTACTGAGTTTTCGCGCTTAATTGTTTAATAAATGTTTAAAGTGGTAAAGTCTATATATGTACTATTTTAATATATAAATTTAGAAAGGAACATGCACATGAGTGAAGCAAATCATAAAAACATCGTTGTTGTAGGTGCAGGAATTATTGGTACGTCAGTAGCGACAATGCTTTCAAAAGTAAGTCCTAACTGGCATATCGATATGTTTGAAAGACTAGAAGGCGCTGGTATTGAAAGTTCAAATGAAAATAATAATGCTGGGACAGGCCATGCGGCATTATGTGAATTAAACTATACAGTTGAACAAGATGATGGTTCAATTGATGCATCTAAAGCGCAAGAAATTAATGAACAATTCGAATTATCTAGACAATTCTGGGGTAATTTAGTTAAAAATGGTGATATTTCTAATCCTGAAGAATTTATTCAACCATTACCTCATATCAGTTTCGTTATGGGACCAACAAACGTTAACTTTTTAAGAAAACGTTATGAAACACTAAGAACTCTTCCAATGTTCGATACAATCGAATATACAGAAGACATGGAAACAATGAGAAAATGGATGCCATTAATGATGGAAAATCGTGAACCAGGTCATCAAATGGCAGCAAGTAAAATTGATGAAGGTACAGATGTGAACTATGGTGCGTTAACACGTAAGTTAGCACATTACTTAGAACAAAAATCTAATGTTTCATTAAAATACAATCATGATGTTGTAGATTTAACACAAAGAGAAGATGGCAAATGGGAAGTTGTCGTTGAAAATAGAGAAACTAAAGAAAAAATAACTAAAATAGCAGATAAAGTGTTTATTGGTGCTGGTGGTCACTCTATTCCGTTATTACAAAAATCTGGCGTTAAACAAAGAGAACACCTAGGTGGTTTCCCAATCAGTGGTCAATTCTTAAGATGTACAAACCCAGATATTATTAAACAACATGCGGCTAAAGTTTACAGTAAAGAGCCTCAAGGTAAGCCACCAATGACTGTACCACACCTTGATACACGTTATATCAATGGTAAACAAACATTATTATTTGGTCCATATGCGAATATCGGCCCTAAATTCTTGAAATTCGGTTCAAATCTAGACTTATTCGAATCAATCAAACCATATAACATTACTACAATGTTGGCTTCAGCAGTTAAAAATGTACCTTTAATTAAATATTCAATTGATCAAATGATCAAAACTAAAGAAGGTTGTATGAATTATTTAAGAACATTTATTCCTGATGCTAAAGATGAAGATTGGGAACTTTACACTGCTGGTAAACGTGTTCAAGTTATTAAAGATAGTGAACAACACGGTAAAGGTTTCGTAGTATTTGGTACTGAAGTTGTCAATTCAGACGACAATTCTATGATTGCATTATTAGGTGAATCTCCAGGGGCTTCAACATCATTATCAGTTGTATTAGAAGTTTTAGAGAAAAACTTCGCTGATGACAAAGAAGCATGGGAACCTGTTGTTAAAGAAATGGTACCAACATACGGTCGTTCATTAATTAATGACGAAAAATTAATGAGAGAGACACGCCGTGAAACTTCTAAAAACTTACATTTAAATAGATAAGTATTTTAAAAATAGAATTATATGTCACGAAACAATGACATGATGTGTGCACCTCGTAGCATTAGGTAGAAAGTCTAATGGTACGGGGTGTTTTTTATAAGAAATAGGAAGGAGGTGCGATTTAATTGAATAAGGAAGTATGTGCGATAGTGAGGCATAAAGACAAAATGTGAACAATGTGATTTCATCTTAAAAATGAGAATGAAAGAGATGAATTAATGCGAAAATGTGAGGATAAACAAAGTGCTCAGTATTGAGTGTCTTATTATTTTAAAAGGTGAAACTCAAGTTCATTTTTGATGAAATTAATTGTTGAATATTTAAGTTGAACAAAAGAGTGTGAGTTCGTTTTATTATAAATAGCATTGATTTTTTATTAATTAAGTAAATAAAATAAAAACATTAATTTTATTGTTCGAGACATTTTGTTTTGGTACTATAATATTGTAGTTATTTGTTAAGTTTACAACAAAAATGATTGACGCATAACGTTGTTAAAACTAAGTATCTATCTTTGTTATTCGAAACCATCTTAATATGTGATATATTGAGACAGAATCATCATTCATTATCATAATTTTTAAAATTTGAAGTAAAATTCTTGCTTTCAAACATATCTTTGCAATGGTAATGAAGAACAATTTTAAATTGTGACACAGAAGTGATTTCAGATTTAAGGATTATCATACATAAGCTAATGAAAAATTGTTATTTTTTATGATATTTTCATGATTTTAAAAACAGTTTTGAAAATCGAGAAAGGTGATTGACGATGGTAAACATTATGGAAAAATTTAAATTAACTGGTAAGGTGGCAATGGTCATTGGAGGTGCAACTGGCATTGGTAAAGCTATGGCAGAGGCATTAGCACAAGCAGGGGCAAATATCGTTATCGCTGATTTGCAATCCAATATTGGTCAAGAAACAGCCACAACTATATCTACACAATTAGGTGTTAAAACCACATCATTAAAATTAGATATAACTCATCTAGATGAAGTAAATCAAATTGTTGATTATGTAGTAAGGGAATATGGAAAAATAGATATTCTTGTCAATAACGCTAGTATCTCAATTCAAGATGATACTGAAAATATTTCGTATGAAGAATGGTTAAAAGAAATCAATTTAAGCTTAAATGGAGCATTCTCTGTAGCGCAAACAGTAGGACGTCAAATGATTGAGAAGGGCAGTGGTTCGATGATTAATGTCTCTTCAGTATTAGGATTGATTGCTAATAAAACGCAAGACCAGAGCTCTTATGAAACGTCTAAAGCCGGTGTGACGATGCTGACTAAAAGCTTAGCTAGAGAATGGTCTAGATATGGAATTAAAGTAAATGCAATTGCCCCTGGTTACATGAGAACAATCGAAACGGAAAAGATACTAAATGATAATACTGAAACAAATACAACGCCTATGGAACGAGTAGGTGAGCCTGAAGAATTAGCTGGAATAACAGTTTATCTTGCTTCTGATGCATCATCGTTTACTCAAGGTAGTGTATTTAATATTGATGGCGGTTATTCAGCATTATAATATCAGTAATAGTTGAGAATGTGAATATACAAATTAATAGGAGTCTTTATCTACCCTTAATATTGCATTAACAATTGAATCGTTTTTGTGTATTATTTTTGGCAAAAAGTAAAATTTTTAATCATCGTAACCATTTAAAAAATGATTTGTAAAATTTTATGTTTTAGTAAATATATTTAATCGAAAGCATCGAATTTATTTGGTAAATAAAAACAGAGTGACTTTGTAATCATCATTTAATCTATTGAGTATGTTTCATATCAGAGTATTTAAATATTGACAAATCTCAAGATTTAATATTGGGATTTATCTTTTTTGTTTAGGAGAAGATGATTTTAGCGCTTTAAATGTCTATTGATACCCAATCAAAGTTAATATGGGTTGTTGATACAAAGGTAAGTGTTCAGGTTGTCTGACGTAAGACATAGGGCACACTAAAAATGTGCATCCTTATTCCTAACAGTAACGTTATATCTAGCAAACGGGTTTATCGAAACGTTATAATAAAATCATCAGTTATATCCTTGCGATAAAAAATACCTACAATCATGTATGTTTATATGCCGCACTTTTCAAAAATTCACTTTAAAGATGTGGCATAAGGCACTGAACCCTTAAAACGGGAACTTAATAAAA
>NZ_KV822094.1:9526-11060 GCF_001815825.1 Staphylococcus sp. HMSC068G11 | reverse complement strand
GTCTAATGGTGAAGTCGGTAGAATTATAATGAAGGTGCATTGAATATAATAGAATTCAAGTCGTTCCTCCTCTTGATTTCTATGAAAAGAATAACAATTTGAGTAGGAAGATTACTGACAAATATTACATTTGCATTGTGACTGCCAATCTAATTGTATTTTTACATTTCATATCTATATATTAGAAGATAAATGTTTTAAAACTAATTACTAATAGTTTTTTAGATAAAAAAGATATAGGAGCATCCTTCACCGCAAAAGTGAAGGATGCTCTAGTTTTATTAGAATATAATTTTCATTTTGACAGATAATGGTTAATAATTGTCTGTAAATCCTTATTAAGGACCGTTGTAATACAATCGTCATTCATAAAATCTTCATAGATTTTATCAAGTATTTCCTCATCTGAAATCGCTGTAAAATGATGTATTAATCCTTTTACGATAGATATATAATTTTGCGATGCTAAAAAGTTAGCAACCGTTCGCCAATCTGATTGTGTAGTGTCATGGTTCATAGATAATCCTCCTTTTATTTCAAAGTCCATTTTTGACGTGCTTTAGGGTTAAGTGGATGCATAATTTCATTTGTTGCTGGGTTTATAAGCTTTTTAATTTTCTTTTTGTGAGGCTTCAACATTTCCATCACTTGCTCAACTCGTTCGACGACAACTGGTCGCTTCGCATAAGTACCATAAGCTAGAATCACTGTTTCACTTTCGCTTATCGCTTTCATTAAGTGGATGTCTGTGTGTTTATCATAAGGTTCTTTAATATGTTTAAGGTTTTCTGGGGTTTTGATATTAGAGAATAGATTCACAAGATATACAGCGCCATATTGTTCAGTATTAGCTAATTGATTGAGGATAAGAACCGTAGTAAGATCGAGTGATAATACGCCATCTAAATGAGGATACATGGTTATCACCGTACAAACAGGTTTCTTTTCATCCCAAGTCTTTTTGAGTAAGTAGCGGTGTTGTTCATCATCGCTAAATATAGCTTCTGTGTGTATCGTACTTTTGATTGTATTCATATTATTCTCCTCCTTTTTGTAATAAGTGATGTTCATCAATAATGATATTTTTAGTATCTGTCAGGTACAGAAAGTCCATATCAAAATGATCCAGATAACCAATACTGATGAGTTGGTTATTGGCGTACATAAGAAATGGATAGATACTTAGGTCATGTAGTTCATTATTGTAGTAGGTATAAGTTTCAAGTGTAAGATGTGCAAGTGGGGAATCATTAATAAAACGTTCCGGTAGAATATTTTCTGCTGCTTCTTCTAACGCTTCACATTCCCATGTTTCATTGTTAGATAGTTGGAATAGACGAGTTATATATTGTTTGAGTTCTTGAGTGATTGTTTCCATATCATTGCCTCCTAGATATTGTGATAGTGATGTAATTCATATACATCATTGGGATAATATATATTTGATTTGTCATTTATTACGAATCCCGGTGGGGATAAGAGAAAATTCCGATCAAAAACCCGTGATAAACGTTGGTGTAACAAGGAAATCCCG
>NZ_KV822094.1:0-9426 GCF_001815825.1 Staphylococcus sp. HMSC068G11 | reverse complement strand
TTCCCGATAAAAAATCATCGTGGGATGTTCTTTATCAATTTCAATATAAGCTTCGTGTAGTTATGAAAAAAATTACGACAGTGACTGTTTCATTAGATAAGTGTTATTGAAATTGATAAAAACTATATACTTCAATAAAATGAAATTTGTAAATAAAAAATAAGAGATAGAACCACAATTTTTTGTTCTACCTCTTTAAGTGACAAAGTGTTATTTTTCTTTTACAAGTTTTTTAACTTCTTCTAATTCTTTTTCAACATCTCTATTCGGTTTTTTAGTTATAAGACTTACGATATAAGTCACAATTAAACTTGTTAAAAATCCAGGAATAATTTCATATAAATTAAAGAAGTCATTATATTCTCCCAATGGTTTCACAAAAACAATCCAAATAATGACGACAACTGATCCTGATATCATACCAGAAATAGCTCCTGTACGACTTAATCCCTTCCAATAGAGAGATAGTAATACCAGTGGACCAAATGCAGCACCAAATCCAGCCCATGCATTACCAACAAGATTAAGTATAGTATCATTTGGAGTCCATGCGATTATAATAGATATAATTGCTATAATAAGAACAGATAATCGACCTACTAATAAAAACTCTTTTTTATGTTTTTTTGCAGCTTCTTCGCCTCTAATTAATTTATAGAAATCCTCTGTAAGTGAACTAGAAGTAACAAGTAGTTGTGAGGAGATTGTGCTCATAATAGCTGCTAAAATTGCTGCAAGAAGGAAACCACCAACCAACGGATGGAATAAAATTTGGCCCATTAAAATAAAAAGTGTTTCTGGATCATTTAATTTAACTCCTCTATCTTGAACAAAAGCAATACCTATCAACCCTACACATACAGCACCAATTAAACTAATAGCCATCCAACTAATACCAAATCTTCTGGCAGTTTTTAATTGACTAACGGATTTGATTGACATGAATCGTACTATAATATGTGGTTGACCAAAGTAACCTAATCCCCAAGCAAAGAAAGAAATAATTCCCACAATAGTGGTACCTTTAAATAAATCTAAATTAGTCGGTTTTAAATCCTGCTGCTTTCATTTCAACTGCTTTATACTTTGTTTCTACTGAATAAGAAACTCTTTTCATAGAAAAAACACCTCCGTATGATTCATTTTAATATGAATTCAACGAAAGTGTTTTTATATAATTCCCACTAATTGGGGTCAGTCTAAAAAAATCGTTGTTTTTTTACTTATCAAAAGGTGTAATACCAATGTCCTAATATTTTCCTCTCAAATTTAGAACTTTATATCTCAGTAAAGATATAAGATACAAGTGCATCATTTAAATGATGACTAATGTACAAAGGATGATCCAAATGAATAAAAAGAGTCTCCACTTTTTATTGTTAAAACGCAAGGTTTTAGGTATTGCATTCAATTTACCTGAAGGAGAAGAATTTACATTTCATGACTTGAACAGTCGTGCAAATGTAACGTGTTCTAAAGAAGTACAACAAAATGTTGGACGTTGGTTCGCATATTTTGTAAAACATGCGCCACGTGTTCCATTTATTATTATCGGTAAGGATACTCACGGTCATTTAGTTTATCTTAAAACAGGTCCTAATCCACACCATAACAGCAACACTTCGAAAGGAGGTGATTGCTAATGAGTTACACATTGTTTGAAATTGGCCCATTTGCTTTAGATTCCTTCGGTTGGAAAGAAACGATACCACCTAAAAAAGATGGTGACAGTGAAAAAGTGGTTAGAATGGCTAGCCCTATTATTATAAATGCAAGATTTTCTGATCCAATTACTGGTGTTGAAAAGTTGATTATTACTAACAACAATGGTAAAAAAGACATTTTTGAGTCTGATATCTTAACAACACGAAACTTACCTTCTTTAATTAAATATGGCTACAGTGTTAACGAGAAGTATATTAGATCATTGAGTTATGCCTTGCAATTGATGCGAGATAGATTACCACTTTCTGAATTATATGAGGGTGTAGGTATACTAGAGACACCTTTTGGCTACTTGATATCGCTAGATAAAGTTCTCAAATCTATTCAATTTAATCAGTCCTCACCTTCATACCCTATTGTAGACAGTGCTTATGACTTAACTCCTAAAGGTACATTTGATAATTGGTTTAACATGTATATTGACGAGGTTAAAGGTCATCTTCTTTTAGAATTGGCAGTCATATTTGGGATTTCTGCCTTAGTGACAAGTTTTCTGAAGCATAAACATGAAATCGAATTTGCAGGAATTCTCTTTAGTTTTACAGGTCAATCCTCAACCGGTAAGTCAACCGCAGCTGCTTTAGCTGTATCAGTCGCTGGTAACCCTACCAAAGGTAATGAAACTCTTTTTAGAAGTTGGAATGCCACACGTAACGCACTTGAAGGTTATTTGAGTAACAATTATGGCGTTCCTATAGTATTTGATGAGCTTTCATCTACGACACTTAAAGATACCACGGGTTTGTTATATTCCATCGCTGAAGGTCAAGGTCGTCAACGTTCCAATGTACACGGAGAAGTTAAAACGCCTAAGAATTGGGGTACATCTGTGATTTCAACCTCAGAATACAGTATATTTAATGATTCTGCTCAAAATGATGGTTTACGTGTGAGAACCATCGAGATTAATGAACAATTCACTACAAATGCGACCAATGCTGACAATATTAAAAAAGCTGTAGCACTAAACTATGGTCATGTTTTACCGTTAGTAGCTAAATATCTTATAAATCGTGAAGATGAAGTCATTCAATGGTTTTACAAGGAAGTAGATTGGTTTGAAGCTAAATTGAAAGATGATAAAAGCAACACAGGCAATCGTATGTTTAAGCGTTATGCAGTCATTACAACATCTGCAAAAATATTAGGTCGTGTTTTAGCTACAGATATTGATATCGCTAAAATAAGAGACTACTTTATTGATTATCATGGTCATACAATCTCTGAACGCTCATTAGCTGATAAAGCTATCGATGTCATCATTCAATTTGTAGCACAAAACAGAGGTAAGTTTTCAGATGAAGGTGCTTTGAAAAATATGTTTGAGAACTATGGATTAATCTCATTAAAAGATGACCATATCGAAGTAAAAATGATTGCAAACGTTTTTAAACAGATGCTAAACAATCATCAATTTCAAGATGTTAATAATGTTGTCAACGCCTTAAGAGATAAAGGTTTCATATTAGCTGACCGTGGACGCCAAACAACTAAAAGAAGTGTCAAAGATAATAGCGGTAAAAAACAATCACTTGTATTTTACCATCTAAAATTAGATGTAGAGTTTGCATCTATCCTGGGATTAACTAAAGATAAGTCGTTAATTCAAAATTGGACACCGGCAAATGATAACAAAGCTGCGAAAGAACTTTTTAAATCCGCTAATGAGGGGATAGGCCCTTCAGGAGTTCACGAAGATTTCTGATTGTCTTTATCATACAACCGTGAAGCATCAAACTGAATAATCGACGTATTGAAGATAGAACAAATAACGGAGTGAAAAACATGGATGAACTTATCGAGATATTAGCCGATTTGGTAATTGAAGAAATCAATCAAACGAATGACTAATATGAAAGCCCAACATCTCATTGATGTTGGGCTTATATATCAATTCATCCATAAATATATATTATCACTGTGAAAGGAGGAGCCGATATGAAAAAAGTTATAGGCTATTTACGTCAAAGTACGATGAAACAACAATCTCTTGCAGCACAGAAACAAGCTATCGAAGCAATAGCCGAAAAACATCATATTCAACATATCAACTTTTATAGCGACAAACAATCAGGACGCAAAGATAATCGTAGTGGGTATCGACAAATGACACAATTAATTCAACAAGGACAATGTGACATATTATGCTGTTATCGTCTTAATAGGTTGCATCGTAATTTGAAAAATGCATTAAAACTCATCAAATTATGTCAAACATATCGCGTTCATATCTTAAGTGTGCATGATGGTTACTTTGATATGGATCAAGCTTTCGACCGATTCAAGCTTAATATTTTTATCAGCTTGGCCGAACTTGAATCAGATAACATTGGAGAACAAGTCAGAAATGGGCTTCAAGAAAAAGCAAAGCAAGGTCGATTGATTACAACCCATGCGCCCTTTGGTTACGAATATCACAACGGAGCATTCATCATCAATCAAAATGAGTCACCAACGGTAAAGGCTGTATTCAATTATTACATTAAAGGTCATGGTTATAAGAAAATTGCACAGTTATTAGAAGAAGATAACACGTATATCAATCGACAACCCTATCAAGTTCGTAACATTATCATCAATCCTAATTATTGTGGTCGTGTCAACAATCAATATGGCCAATTCGACAATATGTTTCCTTCTATTGTTTCCACAAGTATATATGAGCAAGCGCAGAGACTTCGATCGCAAAAACAAATCAAACAGACATCTTCGGATAACCAACTAAAACAAAAAATCAAATGCCCATGTTGTAATGCAACACTTACGAATATGACCGTTAGAAAAAAGAATCATACATTACGTTACTACGTCTGTCCTAAAAACATGAATGCTTCTCGCTTTGTCTGTGATTTTAAAGGCATCAATGCACAAACACTTGAAGATAAAGTATTAGAAGTGTGCCGAGACTTTTATCAAAATCAACACATCTACACAAAAATTAAAGGTGCGATTGACAAACGCATCAAAAGACAAAGAAACATAGAAAAACATCACACATTGACTCAAGAACAACTGATAGAAAAGTTGGCACAAGGCATCATTGATGCAGAAACGTTCAGAGAACAAACGCAATCATTACGTCAACAACCGCAACGCACTACATCTATAAATGGGCATCAAATACAACACACCATTCAAAATATTATTCAAAAACGTTTCACGTTAAACATATTGTACCCCTATATTGAAACCATTCACATTACGAAAGATAAAAATCTTATAGGAATCTATTTCAAAAATGAACCACTCAATATCGTCAATCAAGCCATGCAATCATCGATTGCATAAATGAAGAAAGGATGTAACATAATGCAACAACTTAAAACAAAACGTGTCGGTATCTATGTACGTGTTTCAACAGAAATGCAAAGCACAGAAGGTTATAGTATCGATGGACAAATCAATCAAATCAAAGAATACTGTGACTTCCATCATTTTGAGGTCAAAGATATATACGCTGATCGTGGTATTTCAGGTAAATCTATGAACAGACCTGAGCTCCAACGTATGTTGAAAGATGCAAAAGAAGGCAATATAGATTGTGTTATGATCTACAAAACAAACCGATTAGCTCGTAATACATCGGATCTTCTGAAAATCGTCGAAGATTTGCATAAACAAAATGTCGAATTTTTCAGTTTATCAGAGCGTATGGAAGTCAATACTTCTTCTGGTAAACTCATGTTACAAATACTTGCGAGTTTCTCAGAATTCGAACGTAATAACATTGTCGAGAATGTATTTATGGGGCAAACGAGACGTGCCCAAGAAGGCTATTATCAAGGCAATTTACCACTAGGTTATGACAAAATACCAGATAGTAAACACGAGCTAATGATTAACCAACATGAAGCTAATATTGTAAAATATATATTCGAGTCCTATGCCAAAGGACATGGCTATCGTAAAATAGCCAATGCATTGAATCACAAAGGCTATGTCACTAAAAAGGGTAAACCTTTTAGTATTAGTTCTATCACATATATATTAGCTAACCCATTCTATATCGGCAAAATTCAATTTGCGAAATACAAAGATTGGAGTGAAAAACGTCGTAAAGGGCTTAATGATAAACCAGTGATAGCTGAAGGGAAGCATTCCCCCATTATTAATCAAGATTTATGGAATAAAGTACAAATACGTAAAAAACAAGTCAGTCAAAAACCCCAAGTCCATGGCAAAGGAACAAATCTGCTTACAGGCATTATTCACTGTCCCCAATGTGGCGCACCTATGGCAGCAAGCAATACAACGAATACACTTAAAGATGGAACCAAGAAACGTATACGTTACTATTCATGTAGTAATTTTCGCAACAAGGGGTCCAAAGTATGTTCGGCAAACAGTGTAAGAGCTGATGTGATTGAAGATTATGTGATGAAGCAAATACTCGAAATAGTCAAAAGTGATAAAGTCATTCAACGCGTTGTAGCACGTGTTAATCAAGAAAATCAAGTTGATTGTGCGTCACTTCATCACGATATCGCTTATAAGCAACAACAATATGATGAAGTAAGAATCAAACTAAATAACTTGATTAAAACCATCGAGGATAATCCGGACTTAACATCAGTAATCAGGCCGTCGATTCAAAAATATGATAAGCAACTTAATGACATTATGAGTCAAATCAATCAACTCAAAAAACAACAAAATGAAGATAAACCCTCATATAATGCCAAAAAAATTGGTAAAATATTGCGATACGTCTTTCATAATATTGAGAAAATGAAAAAATCTCAACTTAAAGCACTGTACTTAGCAGTGATTGATCGCATAGATATTAGAAAAGACAGCAATCACAAAAAACAGTTTTATGTAACACTCAAACTTGATAATGAAGTAATTAATCAGGTTTTCAATGATATTCCTCTCGACGAAGTGCTCCTTAGCACTTCGTCTTTATTTTTACCCCAACCTTTTTATTTAACAATATAATTTCAGTGGTATGTTTTTTAAATTAATGCAATATAGGATTAAATTATATTGAGAGAGGTTTATAAGAAATATTTTTCCCCTATATTATCTACAGTCGCTTTAATAAGTGTAATTATTGTATCGTTAGTATTTAGTTACAAGACTGTTATAGATATGAACAATAAAAAAACAAGACTCTCAAGCTCATAAAACTACCAAAAATAAAGAACAAGCAAAATGATAAAGATAAAAAAGAAGAGCCTGTTGAATGAAATGACAGCGGTGATAATCTAAATTCAAAAAATAATACAATTGCTCAACCTAATGCAAATAATAACGTAATAATAAATGACATAAGAACGAATGAAAGTGGAGAAGTTATACACAAAACCAAAAACGAAATCGATTACGTTGGAAAATTTGACTCCCCTCAAAAAGAAGCCCAATATGAAAAAAATGTCATGTCACAGACTGGCTGAGGTCTCACACCTTAATATGATATAAATCATATTATGAGAAGCAACTAGAAATGTACGAAAAAACAGCTAGAGGAGAAGTTGAAGAAACTAGCGCACATCTACATTGATACACAAGTATTAATTAATAAAAATGCTGGATATTATGGCGAAGTGCTTTGTAGCACTTCGCCTTTATTCAAAATATAATACTTTAATCTTTAGTACTATATGAATAATATAATTATTTTAAATATATAAATTATATAAAAATAGAGAATATTAACACAAAAAGTTGCATCTACTTTAATTTATACATTTGTTACACATGTTCTATTTCTTAAAAAGAAATTAATTTAATTTTTACTATATTTTTTTATGTACACTTTGATCGCTATAATAACAATGACAGAAACCAATATTATACCGACAATTGCTAAAGTGATTTGAAATAATACAGACAAGAAGTTAAACTTTGGTTCTACTTTAACGCTAGGAATATGCTCCCCTTTAGTAAATTGTCGATTGTATTTAACTGATAGTTGGTTTTTTTCCGATATTTTTAATTCATATTTACTGTTATCCTTAGGTACTACATCATATAAGTCTTCTTTCACGTTGTAAGTTTTACCATCAATTTGATGTGCACCTTTCGATATCACTTTGCGATACGTATAATTTTTAAATGCGTTTTGGGTGAGTGCGTTAGCAACCTTGTGGCGTGCAAATTTAGCTTTTTCACTAGGATATGGCTGGATATTAAATAAATTTGTATTCACTCTTAATTGATCTTTTTTAGCGGTTAATGCTAAATTATATCCTTCTTTGCTTGTCCCCGTTTTCAATCCATCCACATTTTTCATGCCGAGTGATTGATGAGGCAGTGATAAATTCGTGTTATGTAATTGTTGATTGTATTGAGTATCTGTTTCCAATTGAGTCATTTTTAAAATATTAGGATACTTGCGTAATAAGTGATTTGTTAAAATAGCCATATCATTTGCTGTCGTATATGAGCTAGTTTCATCCTTATATTTTTTGGGTTCATAGGGTTTTATAATTTTATTGTTGGCACCACTGGGATTAGTAAAGTGCGTTTGATTCATGCCTAATAATTGCGCTTCACGGTTCATTCTATCAGTGAATTTTGAAATATCTCCATCTATATGTTCTGCTAATACTAGCGTTGCTGCATTACTAGAATTTAAGGCAGCTTGTTTTAGTAACTGTTCAATCGTATATGTTTGCCCTTTTTTTAATGGAAAGGTAGTTAAATTAGGTAATTGTGACATTTTTTGATATCTCTCAGATATTTTAACCTTGTCTTTTAAGCTCACTTTACTATGATTAATGTCGTCATATATAACTAGCATTGTCATCAACTTTGTTGTTGATGCAGGATCAACTTTCTTATCCTTATGATACTTATATAATATTTGTCCATTCGTTGTTGTCACGACTGCTCCTCTAGGGTTCAATCCTTCATCAAGTTGTGCTTTTGAATTATTAGTGATTTCAACAGGAGTCAAAGCATATGTAGTATTTGTGAAAAAACTACAACAAAATAAAGATATCAACATAATCAAAAATATTTTTTTCAATTCATATTCCTCAATTTCTATTTTATATTTGTGACTTTGATATTAAAAATGAACGACTTACTTTAAATCAACTCGTATCATGTATATTTAATGGTAACATAATATAAATTATATACGCATTAATTGAATCATTATAAAATATTAAATATTATATATAGAGCTCAAAGTATATGTTATGTTATATTTAGCATTTAATATTTTTGTATTAGCAAAAGGAGTATTAATATGAAAAAATTATCTGTAATATTGATGACTAGCGCTTTATTACTTTCAGCTTGTTCACATCAATCTGAAAGCCACAATGACAAAAATGAAAGTAAAACTGCACATACAAATCAAGCCCAAAATAACGATAACAACCAAAAGAAGCATCGAAAAGTTGTTAAGGATGGTCGGACGTATGCAGATGGAATTTTAATTGTAAACAAAAATATTGATTTACCCTCCTCTTATAATCCAGGTGAAAATCCAAAAGCACAAAAAGCCTTAAAACAATTATTTGATGGTGCACAAAAAGATGATATTCACTTATATAAAATAAGTGGATATAGAAGCTATCCTACACAAGTTAAGTTATATAATAATTATGCGAAGCGTGATGGTAAAAAAGCAGCAGACAAATACAGTGCACGTCCAGGCTATTCTGAACACCAAACAGGTCTTACATTTGATGTTGGTGGCGTCGATTCAAATAAAAATCTATATGCTAGTTTTGGTAAAACTGAGGA
>NZ_KV822093.1:0-208 GCF_001815825.1 Staphylococcus sp. HMSC068G11 | reverse complement strand
CTCATTTTGACGAACAATCAACTCATTATTTATAAGTATTGATGATAGGGTTGGGTCTCTGCTTCCTTATATATATTATTTATTTATAAAGAATAACGGGATTTTGGGATTGTGCTTGCACAATCCTTCTGCTTCTTCTAATCTGCAAATCCCATTCCTTTCCCGATAAAAAATCATCGTGGGATGTTCTTTAGCAATTTCAATATAA
>NZ_KV822092.1:0-540 GCF_001815825.1 Staphylococcus sp. HMSC068G11 | reverse complement strand
TATACCTACGGTTATCGTAAGATTACAGCATTGATTAATCAATGTTATACATCACCAATTAATCATAAGAGAGTACAGAGAATGATGCAGAAGCATCATTTGAACTGCCGAGTTAGACCTAAAAAGACGACAAGAATAGGTAAACCGTATTATAAAACGGACAATTTATTACAAAGACAATTTAAAGCGAGTTGTCCAATGGAAGTATTAACAACCGATATTACTTATTTACCATTTGGTCATTCTATGTTGTATTTATCTTCGATAATGGATATTTATAACGGAGAAATTGTGGCGTATAAAATAGATGATAAACAAGACCAAAGTTTAGTTAATGATACATTAAATCAAATCGATATACCTGAGGGTTGTATATTACATAGTGATCAAGGCAGCGTTTATACATCTTATGCTTATTATCAATTGTGCGAAGAAAAAGGCATTATCAGAAGTATGTCCCGAAAGGGAACACCTGCCGATAACGCCCCGATAGAAAGTTTCCATTCCTCGCTAAAGTCTGAAACTTTTTACATCAATAAT
>NZ_KV822091.1:0-1516 GCF_001815825.1 Staphylococcus sp. HMSC068G11 | reverse complement strand
GAGTAACACGTGGATAACCTACCTATAAGACTGGGATAACTTCGGGAAACCGGAGCTAATACCGGATAATATATTGAACCGCATGGTTCAATAGTGAAAGACGGTTTTGCTGTCACTTATAGATGGATCCGCGCCGCATTAGCTAGTTGGTAAGGTAACGGCTTACCAAGGCAACGATGCGTAGCCGACCTGAGAGGGTGATCGGCCACACTGGAACTGAGACACGGTCCAGACTCCTACGGGAGGCAGCAGTAGGGAATCTTCCGCAATGGGCGAAAGCCTGACGGAGCAACGCCGCGTGAGTGATGAAGGTCTTCGGATCGTAAAACTCTGTTATTAGGGAAGAACAAATGTGTAAGTAACTATGCACGTCTTGACGGTACCTAATCAGAAAGCCACGGCTAACTACGTGCCAGCAGCCGCGGTAATACGTAGGTGGCAAGCGTTATCCGGAATTATTGGGCGTAAAGCGCGCGTAGGCGGTTTTTTAAGTCTGATGTGAAAGCCCACGGCTCAACCGTGGAGGGTCATTGGAAACTGGAAAACTTGAGTGCAGAAGAGGAAAGTGGAATTCCATGTGTAGCGGTGAAATGCGCAGAGATATGGAGGAACACCAGTGGCGAAGGCGACTTTCTGGTCTGTAACTGACGCTGATGTGCGAAAGCGTGGGGATCAAACAGGATTAGATACCCTGGTAGTCCACGCCGTAAACGATGAGTGCTAAGTGTTAGGGGGTTTCCGCCCCTTAGTGCTGCAGCTAACGCATTAAGCACTCCGCCTGGGGAGTACGACCGCAAGGTTGAAACTCAAAGGAATTGACGGGGACCCGCACAAGCGGTGGAGCATGTGGTTTAATTCGAAGCAACGCGAAGAACCTTACCAAATCTTGACATCCTCTGACCCCTCTAGAGATAGAGTTTTCCCCTTCGGGGGACAGAGTGACAGGTGGTGCATGGTTGTCGTCAGCTCGTGTCGTGAGATGTTGGGTTAAGTCCCGCAACGAGCGCAACCCTTAAGCTTAGTTGCCATCATTAAGTTGGGCACTCTAAGTTGACTGCCGGTGACAAACCGGAGGAAGGTGGGGATGACGTCAAATCATCATGCCCCTTATGATTTGGGCTACACACGTGCTACAATGGACAATACAAAGGGTAGCGAAACCGCGAGGTCAAGCAAATCCCATAAAGTTGTTCTCAGTTCGGATTGTAGTCTGCAACTCGACTATATGAAGCTGGAATCGCTAGTAATCGTAGATCAGCATGCTACGGTGAATACGTTCCCGGGTCTTGTACACACCGCCCGTCACACCACGAGAGTTTGTAACACCCGAAGCCGGTGGAGTAACCATTTGGAGCTAGCCGTCGAAGGTGGGACAAATGATTGGGGTGAAGTCGTAACAAGGTAGCCGTATCGGAAGGTGCGGCTGGATCACCTCCTTTCTAAGGATATATTCGGAACATCTTCTACGAAGATGAGGGATAACGTGACATATTGTATTCAGTTTTGAATGTTTATT
>NZ_KV822090.1:242052-333250 GCF_001815825.1 Staphylococcus sp. HMSC068G11 | reverse complement strand
CATGGTGTTTTTATTAAGTTCCCGTTTTAAGGGTCAGTGCCAGATGACGCTCTCAACTTAGTGGACATTTATTGATCTATAGCTTGGGTATGTTTTTCTGTGTCTTGAATAGTAGGTTGAATCTTAACATCATGTAATTTATCAATGATATCTTCTTTATCATCCATTTCATCAATAAATTCATTTGGTGACAACCGTCTGACAACAAAATAAGGACAACCAAAATTACAATATTCTAATATATAATCTTGTATACTTGAAAATCGTTTACTTATTTCTGCCTTTTTATTACTATCTTTATAAAATCCTTTTAAGCGTAATTGATCGTAACCATAATCACCTACGACATAATCATATTTATCTAATATATCCGAATACCTAGCAGAAAATATTTCCTCATCAAAACATTCTCTATATTCTTCTATCAATTCAAAATATTGTTGGTCGACTTTAATCATATTTTCACCTTACAAAAAATGAAATAGAGGCGATAAGCATCAAAAATACCTTAAATCGCTTACCGATATCTTCAATACACACATTTATTAAAAAAATAATGAAATTTTATGTATCACATAAATTATAGATACTCGATAAGCGAGGCACTTATGCCTCTATTTTTAATAGTTTAAAAAATTATTACTTAATTGAGTTGTTCTTCACCTTGGCGTTGTTTCTCTTTAGCCGCTTCATTCACTTGTTCATCAGCATGATACGAACTTCTTACTAAAGGTCCTGCTTGACAATGTTTAAATCCTTTTTCCATTGCAATCTTTCTCATTTTACCAAATTCTAATGGCGTATAATATTTCTCAACTTTCAAATGTTTTCGAGACGGTTGTAAATATTGACCTATAGTTAAGATATCAACATCATTAGCGCGTAAATCATCCATCGTTTCATAAATTTCTTCCATCGTTTCACCTAGACCAACCATCAAACTAGATTTTGTTGGAATATCAGGTTGTAATTCTTTAGAACGACGTAAAAATTGTAAAGTTCTATCGTAAGTTGCTCGAGCTCTAACTCTTGGTGTTAAGCGACGAACCGTTTCAATGTTGTGATTAAGAATGTCTGGTCTAGAAGCCATTAATGTTTCAAGGGCTTCATAATCGCCACCCATGTCAGATGGTAAAATTTCTATTGTTGTAAATGGATTTCTTTCTCTTACTTTGCGTACTGTTTCTGCATACACATTTGAACCTTGATCTCTTAAATCATCACGTGCAACAGCAGTAATTACAACATGTTTTAAATTCATTAATTCTACTGATTCTGCAACTCGTTCTGGTTCATTTAAATCTAATTCATTAGGCAAACCCGTTTTTACTGCGCAGAATCGACATGCTCTTGTACATACTGCCCCTAAAATCATAAATGTAGCTGTACGACGCGCACCCCAACATTCGTGAATATTCGGACATTTAGCTTCTTCACACACTGTGTGTAAATTCTTCTCACGCATCATTTTCTTAAGACCAGTATAATTATCGTTTGTGTTAAGCTTAATCTTTAACCAATCCGGTTTACGTAAAATTTCTTCATTTCTAGTCGCCATAACAACGCATACCCTCCTGTTTAATATATCTTCGTTTATTATAACATATCGGTATTAACATTAAATTAAAATTCAATATACGTTTCTCTTATAATTTTAGTAATTTCTCTTTAAAAATATCACGTAAAAATTCAGGCATAATATAATCTGTAGATAATCCCTTTAACAGTGGGAAATATCTTCCAAAAGTATACATATCAACAGTACCTAACGTATATTGTTTATCATTTTTAATCTCTTGATTGCCTATAAAATAACGCTCTTCTGACTCAATAAAGCCAAGATTATATAAAATATATCCTCCAAAGATATCCCCTCTAAAACCAAGACCTTGTGCATGTTCATGCATATATTCTTGCTTTTGGCTTTTTTGAATCACTTGCTTTAATTGTTTGCCAGTTAATCGAACCCTTACAATATTGATTGGATGGGGTAACATGCGATGTATATCATATTCCGTCACTTTATCAGCTTCAATGCCATTAACTATAAGTCCAGCATTTACGATTGCACAATCAGCCCTTGAAAACTCATATACACTCTCAGCCAGTAAATAGGATGTTCTTGTAATAACATCTGTTCTTTTGACTAAGTTCACATGATGATTAACTACTGGTTTACTTAGAAGTGCTCTTCCTTCTTCTTCAAAATGTGTCTCGACTAAAGGAAGTGTTTCAATAGGATGAATTTTGGCGATTTTATCAACGATTTTTCCATTTTCAATCATGATATTAACTTCACCTAAATAATAGCCATATTTTCCTGCAGCTGCCATCAAAACACCATTGTTTATTTCTCCATGTTCAAAATGATGGTGTGTATGACTACCAAAGATAACATCTATTTCCGGAATCTCTTGGCATAACTTTTCATCAAAAAAGATACCGACATGGCTCATAACCATCAAAAGATCATATTCACCTTGATGTGCATTGATTTCATCTTTGATTGCCGCTAGTGGATCAGTAACAATCCAATCCAGTGCTCGATAAAAAGGTGTGAACGGTGCCGTTGCTGCAACAAATAAAATACGTGTTCCTTTTATTTCTTTGATATACGAAGAGGCAATATGATGTGGAAGTTGTCCCTCTTCATCTATGACATTCGTGCAAATCACTTTAAAATTCGCATCGTTATATAGATTTTGTAAAGCATCATGAGAAATTGTCATTCCTTCATTATTTCCAATGGTTGCAATATCACAATGTGCTTCATTTAAAAGCTCTATATTTTTATGTCCTACCGTAGCTTCTGTCACAGGTGCTGATAAATCAACATGGTCACCTATATCTATATAGAGTGAGGGATGTTCAAGTTGCGGTCTATGTTTTGCCATATAAGCTTGAATACGAGCATATTCATTTAAATGACTATGAATATCATTCGTGTGATATATTGTTAATTCCATAACATGATCCCCCTCTTTAAAATTTATATACTTAATTGTACTTTAGCATTAAAGAACAAAGTCTCAAAGCATAACTACTTCACTTTTAAATAAAAGATTTAATGATTAAATATACCCCCATGATAAGCATTACTGTTCTCAATAACATCACAACTGTGTCGGATTTCATAGATCGATTGACCCTTACACCTATTTGTGCACCTATCACACTTGAAATAATGAGAATGATAGAATATCCCCAAGCCACATGTCCTTGAAGGATATGCCCTATCGAACTCATCACACTTGAAAAGAAAATCATCATCATACTTGTGCCTACTGCAACATGTGGTGGAAATCTAAAGACGATGAGCATAAGAGGGGTCATCAATGCACCTCCACCTATGCCAAACAGTCCTGTTAATATCCCAATAAATAACGTTGTTATAAAAGCAAACAGAGGAGGGACACTATAACGGTATGTTTTCCCTTCAGCATCAACATATGTACGCGCATACTTAGGTTTGTCAAAAATTTTAAAAGGTTTTATTTTGTGACGAATCATCAGTAATATCGACACAAATATCATAAACACGCCAAAGTATAAGTTAAATGAATCAAGTGTAAGGTATCTACTTAAAAAAGAACCAACCAAAGATCCAGGTAGTAGCCCAAATAGAAATATCGAGCCGTTTTTTATATCTACTTGTTTGGTTTTTAAATATCCTAATGAGGAAGATAGTCCAGTAACAATCAGAATAACTGAAGAAGTACCTATTGCAATTTGCGTCGTAATACCATGTAGAAGATGATGGTTTACGCCTAAATAAACAAGTGTGGGGACGATAATGATTCCACCACCAATACCAACGATAGATCCTAAAATCGCTGAAAATCCCCCTATTAATATTAATAGAATAATTGTTAATAACATGACATTCGCCTCTTAAAATAGTTTTAATTGTTGTGGTGCTAAACCTTCATAATCAATGTCTAAAATATTTTGATACTTTTTAGCATTATTAGCTGCATGACCGCCAGAATTATTATTAAAAATAACGTATACTTTCTTAGCCTTTTGATTAAGTATTTCGACTTTACGAGCCAAGTCAGCTAACTCTTCCTCGCTATAATCATATAAATATCTTACATCTCGCCATTCTTGATCAGTCATATCTTTTTTAGTCCAACCATAATGATTACGTCCATGATAACGTACAAAAGCAATATCACTAGTAATCCTATTTACTAAAGGAATGCTCCCCTCTTTAATTTGAGGTTCATCTACCACTGCATGAATGATTTGATGTTGTGTTAAGAAAGATAAAGTTTGTTCTTTATATTGATTGTCGAACCATGATTGATGTCTAAATTCAATGCTCATCGGAATATCACTTAATTGTTTTCTCACATATAAGATGTAATTTATATTTTGAACGTTGCAATCAAACCAAGGTGGGAATTGTACAAGCACCATCGCCAATTTATTATGCTCTTTTAACGGATTGATCATTTCTTTAAACTGTTTAAATAATACATCTCTCGACTCTGCATAATCTCTATAGTCAGCATGTAATGTTAATGCTTGATGAATTTTAACGACGAATTGAAATCTATTCGGCGTTTCATTTATCCATTTAATTATATTTCGTTCTGGCTGTATCGCATAATACGAAGCATCCAATTCTACTATCGGGAAATGACTAGCATAAGTTTTTAACTTATCTGTTTTACGCTCTAAATCCTCATATAATGTATCATGGTCACCCCAACCAGTAAGACCTATTTCTATCATATTTATCACCAACAACATGATACCACATTACAATTCATTGATTCACTTGAGTTAAATTAAATTTACATATTCTTTAATATACACATATCTGAAAGTTAAACAAAAGCACATCTTTTTGTAAGAGGAAGATACAACCACTTTCAAATATAAATTTTATTAACCTTAGCAATAAAGACTAAGGTTGATAAAATTTATATTTATCGAGTTTTTCATTCTATTATTGCCTACTAAAATAGAAAAACACCTGGAACATTGTATCATGTCCCAGGTTTTCTACCTTTACAATTTATATCACAGCTAAATTATACAACATCTTAATTGCCCCGCAACTTGTTTGACATTCATAGCCACTATCATTTTTACAACAAAATTAACGATGCATCATGCTTTGCGGAAATTTTTGATGTTTTAATTTATTTTCTTCTTCACGATCCATTTCATCCTCAATATCCATACCAAGTAGCTCTTCTATTAAATCTTCGTGCGATACAATAGCATCCGTACCGCCATATTCATCTAATACAATCGCTAGATGTTTTCGTGAAACGGTCATTTTACGCAATACCCATTCTGCCCTATTATGTTCATTTACAAATAAAGGGCTTGATGCATAATTTGTAATTGCGTCCTCTTTATGTTTACTCCAAGCTAATAAATATTTTGAGTGGAATACACCGATAATATCATCTATATCTTCATCATATACTGGATATCTAGTATATGGATTATTCATCACTGTATCATAAGCTTCGTCATATGTTACATCCTTTGAAAAAGCTACAACATTAATACGGGGCGTAGTATCAACATCCTTAACTTTCAATTGTTCAAAGTCCATAACGTTTTGAAGTCGAGTATTTTCTATCTCATTAAATGCACCTTCTCTACCCGCAATATTTAATAATGTGCGAATTTCTTCTTTAGAAAATCTTTTTTCAACAGGTTGGCCTCGAGATAGTAAATGATTAATACCATCTGTCATCTTGTTTAATAAAATTGTAATGGGCTTGAGTACAATGACACATATATGAATGATAGGATACACAAGTTTTGAAATTTTATCAGGAAATGTTGCAGCAATTGATTTAGGAATCACTTCAGAAATAAGTATAATCACAATTGTTACAATTGCTGATGCTATTCCCACGTTCACTCCAATATCAATCGCTAAGATTGTCACGAGTGTAGGTAAAATAATATTCGCTACATTGTTACCGATTAATATAGCAGTGATAAACTCACTTGGTTTATCTAATAACTTTGTTAAACCTTGCGCCTTACGATCACCCTTTTTAGCTTCAGTTTGAAACTTAGTGCGATTCGCGGCTGTTAATGCTGTCTCACTACCTGAAAAGAAAAATGAAACAAATATTAATAGTATAATTGCAATAATCATGATGCATTTCTCCTTAAGATTTAGTCCTTATTAATACATTATTTCCCGAGAAATGAGTTATCAAACTTATCATTCATATTGGATTACAACAACGCACGAATATGAAAGAACTAATGTAAAACATTTTTATAGTTTATCGTGGCTTACTCTCGTAAAGTATATCAGTAACTTAACTATTCCTTTTGTTAAAAATTAAACGATTAGCTATGATAATTCATTTCATTTATTGAAGTAAAGAGTTCAGACTTCTAAAAACTTCTACTTTAAACACTTTGTAAAAATATAAGAAGTAAAAATCAGCTAAATATATTGTAAAATGAAATTCATGTAGTAATTATCATTAAAATGTTAAATAACACAATGATAAAAAGTGGTTTAATAGTTCTTAAAGAAAATTTTTCCTTTTAATCCATAAAATGAAATCGATGATAAAGTAAGCAATAGAGACTAGCATAACAATTATGATAATAGTTTCTATTCCTTGCAATTCTTTACTTTTAATTTCTGGCACTCTTATAAATATATATGCTAGAAATAACATGATCAAGACAACTATTGATATGTACGACTTGACCCTGGATAATTGAATATTTACTGACATATTCTCGTATTGGTCAGGCGTCAATTTTTCATGTGGGTTATCTATAATCTTTTCTAACTTTTTCATTGTATTGATAATTTTATTACTCATCTTAATATCTTTTTTAGTTATCAGGAATGTAGTAGCTTTACCACCACCCTATAAAGCATCGCTATATCCATCTAATTCTTTTTTCAACTGAACGAATTGTTTATTTTTCGAATAAGCAGTGTATAACTGCTTTATAAAACCGAGTTTCCTGCTATTAGTGAGCAATCACCCGGTATACCTTTCACTTCTTTTGAAACCATAGTATCTACAGGTGCAATCATATCCAATAAATTTGCATCATCCAAATCATGTTTAGCTTGAAAATCTTTGAAGTCACCCAAAGTAATTTTGATATGCTTATTCAAATCTTTACCATTAACTTCATTATTTGCAATAACTAGTGTTTCTGTAATATCTTCAATGTTTTTACAGTAGAATCCATTTTATTTAATGAATTGAAATATTAAATGAGATACTAAAAAAATTTCATAAAATAGACTCATGACCGATACTCTTATATAAGATGTTATTAACCAATAAAAATAGATATTAGAGCCAATATGAGCTACAACAATCATAAATTAACTACTCGTGCAAGTATAAAGTATTATTAGAAAAGAAAATTATTCTTTTAGAGTTTTTACGAATCAGTAAAACCATTTTCTTTCAACTATTTATCATAAAATTAAAAGAAATATCACAATTATATTGTTTAAAAAGCTTAAATAAATTATGGAACTCGTAAAAAGAATTATGTTCACTTTTCTAAATTAACTAATATGAAATAAGTGGATAAGGTACTAACTTCTATTTAATTTTTTCAATGTCACCAACTGAGTTTGACATAAAAATAAAACAACCAGCGAATCACAAATGATTCGTCGGTTGTTAATCATATTATAGTTGATTTAATATTAACCAATTGAGCCTTCCATTTCAAACTTAATTAAACGGTTCATTTCTACTGCGTATTCCATTGGTAATTCTTTAGTGAACGGCTCAATGAATCCCATAACAATCATTTCTGTCGCTTCTTCTTCAGAAATACCACGACTCATAAGATAGAATAATTGCTCTTCTGATACTTTAGAAACTTTAGCTTCATGTTCTAATGAAATATTGTCATTGAACACTTCATTATAAGGGATAGTATCTGAAGTTGATTCATTATCTAAAATTAATGTATCACATTCGATGTTTGAACGTGCACCCTTAGCTTTACGTCCAAAATGAACGATACCACGATAAATGACTTTACCACCATTTTTGGAGATAGATTTAGAAACAATAGTTGAAGATGTATTAGGTGCTTTATGAATCATTTTAGCACCGGCATCTTGAACTTGGCCTTTACCAGCAAATGCAATGGATAGCGTGCTACCTTTAGCACCCTCACCTAAAAGTACACAGTTTGGATATTTCATCGTCAACTTAGAACCTAAGTTTCCATCTACCCATTCCATATTACCGTTCTCATGTACAAAGGTACGTTTAGTTACTAAATTATATACGTTGTTGGCCCAGTTTTGGATAGTAGTATATCTTACATGTGCATCTTTGTGTACAATAATTTCAACAACTGCCGAATGTAGTGAACTTGTGGAGTATACAGGTGCAGTACAACCTTCTACATAGTTTACTGATGCACCTTCATCAGCAATAATTAATGTACGTTCGAATTGTCCCATATTCTCAGAGTTAATACGGAAATATGCTTGTAGCGGTGTATCTAATTTAACATTCTTAGGAACATAAATGAATGAACCACCAGACCATACTGCTGAATTTAATGCAGCAAATTTATTATCTGCAGCAGGTACTACAGACGCAAAATATTCTCTGAATAACTCTTCATTTTCACGTAATGCACTATCAGTATCTTTGAAAATAATACCCTTTTCTTCCAATTCTTTCTCCATATTATGATAAACAACTTCTGATTCATATTGAGCAGAAACTCCAGCTAAGTATTTCTGCTCAGCTTCTGGAATACCTAATTTATCAAAAGTACGTTTGATTTCTTCAGGCACTTCATCCCATGAACGTTCAGTATGTTCAGAAGGTTTAACATAATACGTAATATCATCAAAATCTAATTCAGATAAATCTCCACCCCATTGTGGCATTGGCATTTTATAGAATAATTTCAATGCTTTCAAACGGAAATCTAACATCCATTGTGGCTCTTCTTTCATTTTAGAGATTTCTGTTACTATATTTTCCGTTAAACCACGCTCTGATCTAAAAATGGAAATATCTTCGTCATGGAATCCGTATTTATAATCCCCAACATCAGGTGCTTGTTTTGCCATTTTAATCACTCCTTGATTTTATAATTAATAAACGGCATGCGTATAAAAAATTCATTTATATTTATGTTTACTCTATTTTGTTATGCTCTATCATTATGATTTAAACTTTTATGATGTAATACAATCACTGAATTAAACATATGAGGATGTTGATTCAGTATAACAATATATTTACATCATCAAAAGGTATTATAATGTATTGGTTTTAATCTTCTTCAGTTGTACCTTCTGACTTACCTTCTTTTTCGACTGTCCCTTTTTCTAATGCTTTCCATGCAAGCGTTGCACATTTAATTCGAGCTGGGAATTGTGAGACACCTTGAAGTGCCTCAATATCTCCCATTTCTTCAGTAATCTCGTAGTCTTCACCGAGCATCATTTTAGTAAATTCTTGGCTCATTTGCATTGCTTCACCAAGTGAATGACCTTTAACTGCTTCAGTCATCATAGATGCACTAGACATTGAAATTGAACATCCTTCACCTTCAAACTTAGCATCGTTAATGATTCCGTCTTCAATATCAAATGTCAAACGTATGCGATCACCACATGTAGGATTATTCATATCAACAGTCATTGAGCCATTGTCTAAGACACCTTTGTTTCTAGGGTTTTTGTAATGATCCATAATTACAGATCGATATAATTGATCCAAATTATTAAAATTCATAAGAGAAAAACTCCTTCGTTTGTTTCAATGCTTGAACTAATTGATCTATATCTTCTTTCGTATTATAAACGTAAAAACTTGCACGCGCTGTTGAAGAGACACCCAACCATTTCATCAAAGGTTGCGCACAATGATGGCCTGCACGAACTGCAACACCTTCTGTATCAACGGCTGTAGCTACATCATGTGGATGTATATCTTCTAAATTAAAAGTAATGACCCCTGCACGTCTATCTTTTGGTGGACCGTAAATTTCAAGACCATCTATACTTAACATTTGTTCATATGCATATTCTGTCAATTCTTTTTCATGTTGATGAATCGCATTAAAACCTAAATTCTCAATATAACGTATAGCTTCTGCTAGACCTATTGCTTGAGCAATAAGTGGTGTACCAGCCTCAAATTTAGTTGGTAGGTCAGCCCACGTGGCGTCATATTTACTTACGAAGTCTATCATATCTCCACCAAATTCAACGGGTTCCATATTTTGTAATAATTCTCTTTTTCCATATAAGACTCCAATGCCAGTAGGACCTAACATTTTATGTCCACTAAAACTATAAAAATCAGCATCAATATCTTGCATATCTAAAGCCATGTGTGGAGCTGATTGCGCACCATCCACACTTATAACTGCACCATGTTCGTGTGCAATTTTAGCGATAGTATTAACATCATTAATTGTTCCTAAAACGTTGGAAACGTGAGCGATAGCAACAATTTTAGTTTTATCATTGATGGTTGCTTTTATATCATCTAATTGCAATTCACCATCTTTTGTCATAGGAATAAATTTTAGTGTTGCATTCTTACGTTTAGCTAATTGTTGCCATGGAACAATATTAGCATGATGTTCCATTTCTGTTACAACAATTTCGTCACCCTCACTAATATGAGCATCACCATAACTATGTGCTACGATATTTATTGATGCAGTTGTTCCTCGAGTGAAAATAATTTCTTCAAAGTACTTCGCATTGATAAAACGTCTTACTGTTTCTCTCGCATTTTCATAGCCATCTGTAGCTAATGACCCCAATGTGTGTACACCACGATGAACATTAGAATTATAACGCTTGTAATAATCATCTAGCACATTTAAAACTTGTACAGGTGTTTGACTAGTCGCAGTTGAATCAAGGTATGCTAAACGTTTATTATTTACCTTTTGCTCAAGTATCGGAAAGTCTTTAATGACTGCCTTAACATCAAGAGAATGTTCGGCCATTATAGTCACGACCTTTCTATATATGAGTTTCCCCTCTAGGAGGTATCAATTGAATTAATCTTTGACTTTATTTTGAAACTTTACGCTCAATTACTTCTCTTAGTTGACGTTTTACATCGTCAATCGGTAATTCACGTACTACTGGGTCTAAGAAACCATGTATAACTAAACGCTCTGCTTCAGCTCTTGAAATACCACGGCTCATTAAATAGTATAATTGCTCAGGATCGACACGACCAACTGAAGCTGCATGTCCTGCTTCAACATCATCTTCGTCTATTAAAAGAATAGGATTAGCATCACCACGTGCATTTTCAGATAACATCAAAACACGTGACTCTTGGTTCGCAATAGATTTTGTACCACCATGTTTAATGTAGCCAATTCCATTAAATACAGAAGATGCATTTTCTTTCATAACACCATGTTTCAATATATACCCGTCTGTTTCTTTACCGTATTGAACAATTTTGGAAGTTAAATTTATTTTTTGATCACCTGTACCAACAACAACTGATTTCAATGCACTTGTTGAACGATCACCGTTAAGATTTGTAGTATTATCTATAATTTGGCTACCTTCATTCATCAATCCTAATGCCCAATTGATAGAAGCATCTGCATCTGCAGAACCACGACGAATGATATGACCTGTAAATCCTTTATCTAAATAATCAACTGAACCATATGTGACGTTAGAGTTTGCGCCAGCGATAACCTCTGACACAATATTAAGTTGGTTATCTTCACCACTAGTAGTAGAAAGATAGTTCTCTACATAGGTAACCTCTGCACTTTCTTCTGTAACAATGATGACGTGATTGTAAAAGCTCGCTTGTTCATCATCATGTAAAACAACATACTGTATCGGATGTTCTACAACAGTATTTTTAGGTACATAAACAAAAATACCACCGTTCACTAATGCAGTATGTAATGCTGTTAAACGATGTTCATCAACATTTACTGCTTTAGTCATAAAGTACTTTTGAACTAAATCACTATGATTGACTAGTGCTTCAGATAGACCTTCAATAATCACACCATCATTTTTAGCTTGATCTGATATCTGTGTATATGCCAAATCATTATTATGTTGAATGATTAAATTTTCTGAGTTTTCAACATCAATGATTTCTTTAACAGATTTTGGTAAATCAGTTAATTGATGGTATGAATCTCCTGTTGTATGGTGTTGTTTAAACGTATCAAAATCCCATTTTCTTAATTTCGTTTTATCAGGTTTTGGCATTTCTAAAGTTTCTGTTAATTTCAACGCTTTTTTACGTAACTCTGTCATCCAAGAAGGTTCATTGTGCGCTTTAGAATAATCAACAAGTTGTTCTTCAGAAATGTTCAAAGTTTTAGTTGTCATCACTTTTTCCTCCTACTTGATGAAATAAATTTTACTTCGAATGTTCAGTTTCATCATTTTATGTGAACATCTCAATGCTAATTTTGGAATATGACTATTCAGCAGCACCAAATTCTTCTTTAACCCATTCATAGCCTTCTTCTTCAAGACGTTTAGCTAATTCTGGGCCTCCAGATTTCACAACTTTACCACCATACATCACATGTACTTGATCTGGTGTAATATAATTTAAAAGTCGTTGATAGTGCGTAATCATTAATGCACCAAACTCTTCACCACGCATTTGATTAATACCTTTAGAAACCACTTTTAAAGCATCGATATCCAAACCGGAGTCAATTTCATCTAAAATAGCGAATTTCGGTTCTAACATCATTAATTGTAAAATCTCATTTCGTTTTTTCTCTCCACCAGAGAAACCTTCATTTAAATAACGTTGAGCCATATCTTTATCGATATCTAAAAAGTCCATTTGTTTATCCAATTTCTTGATGAACTGCATTAAATTAATTTCTTGTCCCTCTTCACGTTTCGCATTGATTGCTGAGCGCATAAAATCTGCGTTTGTTACCCCTGTAATTTCTGATGGGTATTGCATAGCTAAAAATAAACCTGCTTTAGCTCTCTCATCAACGTCTAACTCTAAAATATTAACGCCATCTAATAATACTTCACCTTGTGTAACTTCATAACTTGGATGTCCCATAATTGCTGACGATAATGTTGATTTACCAGTACCATTAGGTCCCATAATTGCGTGTATTTCACCAGTATTAATTGTTAAGTTAACACCTTTTAAAATTTCTTTATCCTCGATAGACACATGTAGGTCCTTAATCTCTAATGTTGATGACATTTATATTCCCTCCGTAAAATATAAAGTTTTCTTAACTAGTTTATAATAATTTTAATCTATAGTCAAAAAGACTCATTGAATTTCAATCCACTTCATTATAACGTACTTAGTCGCTAATATAAACTTTTTAAAACACTTATTTAGATTTATTATTTAACAATAATTATTTTTATGTAATCGTTCTGAAATTTTTTAAATGATAATGGCAAGCTCACTTTCTCAATAGCCAATCTTTAGACAAAAAGAAAAATATCCCAAGAAGTTCAAATAATGTGATATTATGCACTTTAACCTTTAAAATTTTCTTGAAAGGAGTTTATTATGAAAAAATTCAAATGGATAAATATATTTAAAGGTTTTGGTATGGGCACAAGTGATCTCGTCCCAGGTGTAAGTGGAGGGACTATCGCTTTATTACTTGGAATTTATGAAGACTTTATTAGCTCAATTAGTGGTTTGTTTTCAAGACGATTTTGGCCTAGCTTAAAATATTTACTACCTATTTTAATAGGAATGCTAATAGCTATAGGACTATTAAGTCAATTATTTAATTATTTGCTTAGTCAACATCATATTCCTACTATGTTATTTTTTACAGGTTTGATTCTCGGTATCATCCCTTATTTATTAACCGTCTCTAATTTCAAAAAAAATTTCAGTATAATACATTATTCTATTCTATTATTAGGTATTGCTATTATAGTCGTTTTCGCATTGCTTAATCATGGGGACAAGCATACAGGTGAAACACTTACTTTATCTTTCAGTCTTATCATTAAATATTTTATCGCAGGTGTTTTCGCTTCAAGTGCTATGTTATTACCGGGCATTTCTGGATCATTTATGTTACTTGTCTTCGGAGTATATGGGACGCTAATGTATGCCATCTCTGAACTACTTCATTTTAATTTAAATGCATTACCTATCATATTAATAGTAGGTTTCGGTATTGTCACTGGATTTATGATTTCAAGTCGATTAATTCAATATTGTCTACATCAACACCCTACAATGACCTTTGCTTTGATAATAGGCTTTGTGATCGGATCGTTGTATGCAGTTTTCCCTGGATTCCCGAAAGACTTAATCCAATGGATCATATCATTTTTCCTATTGGTCACTGGCTTCTTAGTAAGCTATGTTCTTGGTAAAATTACAGCAAAAAATGAAGCATCATTTTGATATATACACAAACAAGCCCTCATATACCTTAGAGTACATGAGGGCTAAATTATAAGGACTATTATTAGTCACCTTTATTACCTTTAAATTTATCAATAACGTCATTTGCTTTTTCTTTAACGTTTTCTACAGCTTCTTTTGCTTTACCAGAAGCTTTGTCACCTTTACCATCTTTTTCTAATTCTTTATTATCAGTAGCATTACCTACTGTTTCTTTAATATTACCTTTAGCTTGTTCAAATTTATCTTCAGCCATTTAAAATTCCTCCTTATGCTTAACTTATTAATATTGTTACCCTCTTATTTATGAGCTAAACATCTTTTATGAATTTTTTCACATACAGATGATTTTACGAAAGAAACTATAAATTTACAGTAGATTATAGTATATTGAATATAAAATAATTATAAGTTGGGTTGGTATATTTTATGAAATTTATTACTATTAAAGCGATTACTGAAAAAGGGTTAGATAAAAAAGTAAATCAATTTTTAAAATCACATCCACAAATTGAAATTATCAAATTTGATTACCAAATGGGATATAGCGGTGTAAGTGTTGGTATTTTATACCGTGATAATATTTAAATAATTATAGATATGTTGTGCGTATAAAGACCATTGGCTTTACCTCTTACAAAGCTTCCTATTCTAAAAATATGGCTAGTGAATAATAGTCATTGTTAGATAACTATAATCACAGAAAAATGTTTATGGAAGTTAAAACGTCTAACAAAAGTGAGTTAAAAATTAAAGGTTCAATAGCAAAAAACACGTAAATGATTTTATATTAAATCATCTACGTGTTTTTGTATAATCATGTGACAAACGATTAAATATTATTAATTGTTTGCTATTTACTTAGCAGGTACGACAGCTCCATCATACTTATCTTTAATATAATCTTGAATTTCTTTAGATTGTAGCACTTCCATTAATACTTTGATATTTTCATCATCTTTATGACCTTTTTTAACTGCAATTAAATTTGCATATGGGTTATCTTTAGGAGATTCTAAAGCAATCGAATCTTTTTTAGGACTTAATTTTTGGTCAATCGCATAGTTAGAATTAATGATTACTGCGTCAGCGTCTTGATTTTGATAGATTTTTGGTAAATATTCTGCTGATTGTTTGTTGTTAAATTTAATATCTTTTTTGTTTTCAGTTATGTCATCAAATTTAGCATTTTCAATTTTAACGCCTTTTTTAAGTTTAATAAGACCTTCATCTACAAAGAATTTTAAGAAACGACCTTGTTCAGCTGGGTTATTTGATACATATACTGTTGCACCTTTAGGTAGATCTTTTAAGCTTTTATATTTTTTTGAGTATACAGCCATAGGTTCTAATTCAACATTCCCAGCCGATTCAATTTTATACCCTTTTTCTTTACTTTCAGTATTTAAATATGGCGTATGTTGGAAGAAGTTCGCATCGATTTCACCTTTGTCTAATAATTTATTAGGCGTTGTGTAATCGTTAATTGGTTTGATTTTTAAATCATAACCTTTTTTCTTCAATAATGGTTTTGCTTTTTCTAAAATTTCAGCGTGTGGTGCTGGAGATGCACCTACTGTGATAGTTTTTTCCTTATCTTTACCTCCACCACATGCAGCTAAGGCAATCGTTAAAGCCAATACTAAAATAATTCCGAATAATTTTTTCATAGAATATAATCCCCTTTTCTTTAGCGTTTATCGATTTTATTTGTAAGCCAATCCCCTAGGAACTGGATTATAAATACAATAATTAAAATAAATACTGTTGAAACTAAAATGACATCATTTTGATTTCGAGTAAATCCTGTTAAATATGCTAAATTACCTAAACCACCTGCGCCAATAACACCTGCAATAGCTGTAGAACCTACCAAAGCAATTGCAGTAACGGTAATACCTGAGACTAATGCAGGCATTGCTTCAGGAAGTAGTACTTTTCTCACAACTATCCAAGTGTTCGCTCCCATTGACCAAGCAGCTTCTATAACACCTTTATCAATTTCTTTAAAAGCAATCTCGACCAATCTAGCGTAGAATGGCGCTGCACCAATAATAAGTGCTGGTAATGCACCAGTTGGACCACTGATTGTTCCGAGAAGTACACTTGTAAATGGAATTAACAGTAAAATTAATATGATAAATGGAATTGCTCTAAATAAATTAACAATGAATGACACAATCGTGTAGAAAATCTTAGCAGCCAATGAGTTACTTTTCGCAGATAAAAAAAGTAATACCCCTAATATAAGTCCAAAGACAAATGCAAAAAGTGTCGAAACAACAGTCATATATAGAGTTTCTAAAATCGCTTGCCAAACCTCTGGCCACTGAACATTCGGCATTGTCACCATTTCATGAAATATTTCACCGTAAGATTTACCCATGTCTTAGCACCTCCACATTAACGTGTTGTTCGTGAAGATTATGTTTAAATTGCTTGAAATGTTCCTCACTTATATGTGGTATGTGAATAACTAAAAATCCAAGCGAACCGTTTTTAGTATTCTTAATATCCGCTTCAAGAATATTCACATCTATGTTATGTGTCTTCGTCATATAAGATATGATAGGCTCAGTCGTATTATCACCAGTAAAGTTTAACCTCACAATATATGCATCATGATCTAATGGCTCCAAATACTCTAAAGAATCTTCAAAATCATCGTTTAAATCATCTTTCACAAAACGTTTCGTTACTTCATGTTGTGGATTCTCAAATACTTTACTTACCGCTCCTTGTTCAATAACTTTACCGTTTTCCATTACAGCAACTTCATCACAAATTCTTCGTATAACATGCATTTCATGTGTTATAAGTACAATAGTTAGATTTTGTTGTTCCCTTACCTTCAATAATAAATCTAAAATTTCATCTGTAGTTTGTGGATCTAATGCACTTGTCGCCTCATCACATAACAATACATCTGGATCATTAGCTAATGCTCTCGCAATACCCACTCTTTGTTTTTGTCCGCCTGATAATTCAGACGGATACGCACTTTCTCGACCTTTTAGACCGACAAGTTCAATAAGTTCCAATGCTTTTTGTTTAGCTCGACCACTTGGAACGCCAGCAATTTCTAATGGAAATGTTACATTTTTCAATACATTTCTTGACCATAGCAAGTTAAAATGTTGAAAAATCATACTCACCTTTTGTCGCTTTTTTCGTAACTGTGATTTAGATAATTGACTTATATTGTCTCCATCTATAATGATTTCACC
Organism: Staphylococcus sp. HMSC068G11; assembly: GCF_001815825.1. Taxonomy (NCBI): domain Bacteria; kingdom Bacillati; phylum Bacillota; class Bacilli; order Caryophanales; family Staphylococcaceae; genus Staphylococcus; species Staphylococcus sp. HMSC068G11. The sequence goes on along the minus strand of NZ_KV822090.1, from coordinate 315,630 downwards.
TGACGTTGGAGATTCTAAGTTGTTAAACATTCTTATGAGCGTACTTTTACCAGCTCCTGAGAAACCAATCACACCAAAAATAGAGCCGGATTCAATGTTTAAATCAACGTGATCAACAGCAAGAACATCTTTGTCCTTGGTATGATAGCGTTTAACAATTTGGTTTAGCTTAATCACGTTAATAGCCTCCTTATGTTGCTTAGTAATCAAATTAAAAATGCTTTCTCAATTTTTAGAAAATTTGAGAAAGCATTTGTTGAAATGTTCTTTCTCTCATCTTCTAAAGTTATACTTTATGTGAATTGGCACCATTTCTAGTTTAGACGGTTGCCGGGTTTCTTAGGGCACATCCCTCCACCTCTCTCGATAAGAGTTAAAGCATTATTTAATTTGTATTAATCCTACCATCGTACTAATGTTTCGTCAATAATTATTTTAAATTTTCTAACAAATAAGTAACTGACTGAAATGCATAGATTCTTTTTATCTCTTCATCTCTACGCATAAGCAGCAATACAGGAACAGACATAATTTGTTTCTCTTTACTCCATTCAGGATAAAAATTAAGATCTATTTTTTTTATTGGCAATTGTAAGATTTCATTAGCAATATCCAACATCCTTTCAGAAATCTTACATGTTCCACACATTGGTGTATAACCAAATATGAGATGTTTATCTTTATTAAAATTAACAGTTATGTCTTCAATATCCTTCAATTTATTCATTTACTAAAACTAGCCTTTCAGTTTTTAAATTATTCATAAGTTTCTTTTCTTTTTTTACATTAAAACCATATCTACTTAATACATGTGCTAAATAATTTTTGGGGCACTTAGCAACTTCACAAAACGTTTTATCAACATAAATATGTTCACTTTCGCTTAAATAACGTTTAAACCATTTTCTAATTTTTTCACCCTCATCATCAGAATCGGCAAGAACATAAACTTGTTTGTCATAAAGTGTTTCTATCATGTTGTCTATCTTATCTATACTCATAGTGCCATGTGTACAAATGATATTTACAGGTTCAGCAATCACTTGTTGTACTCTCTTCTTATCCGATTTACCTTCGACAATAATAACCTTATTTACAATAGCCATGTCAATCCACCTTCTAAGCGTCAAAGTAACTGTCACTATCATCATTCACAAAATCCCCAAAACCTAAACATTTAGTGACACTGCAATTTTCAATTGTTAGTGTCACTCATGCATGAACCTTGGCTTACGTTTCTGATTAAAGTTATTCCTTCTAAAAAAACTCCTTGATTAAATCTAATCGAGGAGTTTGTAATCATTATTCACCAATCATTTCTGAGTATTGATCTGCTGATAATAATTCTTCTAATTGACTATCGTCACTAATTTCAATTTTAACCATCCATGCTTTTTCGTATGGTGATTCATTTACAAATTCTGGGCTATCTTCCAATTCTTCATTAACTTCAACAATTTTCCCAGAAATTGGCGCATACAACTCTGATACTGTTTTTACTGATTCAACACTACCGAATGTGTCACCTTCATTTAATTCATCGTCAGTTTCAGGTAGCTCAACAAATACGATATCACCTAATTCGTTTTGTGCGTATTCTGTAATACCAATTGTTGCTACATTATTTTCAATTTTAACCCACTCATGCTCTTTAGAATATTTAAATTCGCTCGGTACTGCCACGAAAATCCCCTCCTGATTAATTTAATTACAATTTAATGATGCCACACACATATTATTCATTCAACTATTATTACAAAGAATAAATGAATTAAAATTCGTTTTTAAATATACAAAACACCATTTTAATTTATATTTTTTTATTAATGTTCACTTTCTCTAATTTAATATCACACCTATAACCATTGGTGTTGATACTCATTTTCTTTAAATCCTAAAGTCAAATGGTTACCAGAGATAGCTAATGGACGTTTAACCAACATTCCATCTGAAGCAAGTAGTTCTAGTTTTTCATCATCAGACATATTTTTAAGTTTCTCTTTTAAATTTAATTCGCGATATTTGATACCATGTGTATTAAACAACTTATTAATATTCACACCCGTTTTATCTACGATATCTTTGAATTCTTTTTTAGTCGGTGTATGTTGAACAATATCAATGGATTCAAAATTCACATCGTGCTCATCTAAAAACTTTGCAGCTTTTTTGCACGTTGTACATTTGGGATACTGATAAAATTTAATCAATTACCTTTTACCTCCTTCTCTCTATTAACTTAAATATATCATGATATTTAATTGAACGCTTTAATTTTCAAGCTAATATTTTTGTTAATGTGCAGTCATTCGTTATAATAAGTTTACCAAATTACAAAAAGGAGTAGATAGTGATGAAAAATATTCATCAAACTGAAGAATTTAATTCTACTATTGATAGTACCGATCCAGTAATTATCAAGTTTGAAGCCGACTGGTGTCCAGATTGTAAAGCGATGGATATGTGGATAGATCCGATTGTTGAAAAATATAATAATTATCAATGGTATGTGGTCGATCGTGACGAATTAGAAGATGTAACAACTGAAAATGATGTTATGGGTATCCCAAGTATTTTAATATTCCAAAATGGTGAAAAATTAGCCCACTTGCATTCAGCAAATGCTAAATCACCTGAACAAGTTGAATCATTCTTGTCTGAACATTTAGATCAATAATATTTAACCAAAAAACCTGAGACATTATCAAACGTCTCAGGTTTTTCTTGTATTATTCGTCAGTAACTAAAGTAAATACTTCTGTTTTCAACTCTGTTACTCATTGTCACGGTGAAACGATAAACACAAATTACATCTCACCTATTTTTAATACACGCTCAATATCACGGATGATTTATTCAAATTCGGTAATAAGATTTTTATTTTTACGTTTAGCCTTAGTTGGTACTTCTTCTAAATCAGTAAGATACAAAAATCCTGCTAATATTTCATTATCTTTTACACCTAAGACTTTTCGTATTTTAGGATCAAAGATATATTGTGGCGACTTCCAACAAGTACCAATGCCCGCTTCGTATAAAAGTAACATTAAATTTTGAGCAAACGCTCCAAATGCAAAATAATTTTCACGACTTTGACGTTGTCTTGGATCATCTTTTAAAATCAACAACAACATGCCACCCAAATTTGTTACTGCATGAAAGTGATCCTCTCGCTTTTCAGGACTATCTGGAAAAGCAAATCTTGTGATATCCCTACTAAAATCACCGAGTTTATCTTTTGAAATATGAACCAATCTCCATGGTTCTCTCATACCATGATTTGGAGCGTCAGCAGCTTTATATATTGCATCGTAAACCGTTTGATCATCAACCACCATATCGTGTTTAAATTTTTTGACGCTTCTACGATTAGATATAGCTTCTTGTAATTCCAATGTATTTCGCTCCCTTTATTTTATACATGATAACCATTATCAATTATAAGATACATTGTTATTGAATTCAAACTTACAAGTTAATCCTCATAAAATGAAACCAAGGATTTTAACTTAGAGACATGTATCTGTCCCGGTGCTTGTGGTTCTTCTATGCAACCATAAGACAGCGTTCCACCAAATACGCCTTGAGCAATTCGGCTGACTTTACCCAAACTAGACATCGATATACCGACAATTCGGCATGATGTGTGCTTCGCTGTCAGTGACATGGCTTCTAATAAATGTAACACGTCCTCTTGACTTTTAGGCATAACCGCAAGCTTTAAATAATCAGGATTGAGCTTTTGCATTTTAAAGTAAATAAATTTAAGTTCATCTAAAGCCGGTGTTTCTTGAAAATTATGATGCGAAAGAACAACTTCGAGCCCTTTTTGTTGTGCACGTTGAACAAGAAGCATATATTTTTCAATATTGACGGCACTACTCCACTCAATATCAATCATATCAAATTGTGGGCACTCAATTAATTCACCTAATATATTTAAATACTCTTGCTCATTTACAGCTCCTTTCCCCCCTTGAATTGAAGTTCTATATGTTACTAATATTTTCAAATGGAATATTTTTAATTGCTTAATCACTTCCTTTAATAATGCCTTATTAAAGAATGGCCATTGGTCAATGCGCAATTCAACGATATCTATTGATTTCTCGTTTATTTTTATATCATTGAGTAAAGTTTTAGAAAGCTTTTCTTCTGGTGCAATTGTCGCCGCGATATCTACATGGGTCATTCTATCCCTCATTTCGTACACTATAGTAATTTTATTTTATATGATTTTCTTTCATTCATACAAATATCTCTAAACCTATTATTAAAATTTCAAATGAATGATTAAGTTCACCTACTGTTGGGTATCAATAAAATACATACATTTTGAGGAGGTAATAATGATGGCAGTTCAATATGAAACTAAAGCAACTAACGTAGGTGGACGTAAAGGTCATGTCCATACTGACGATAACGCAATAAATGTAGATGTATTACCACCACAACAAGCTGACGGTAAAGCGACTAATCCAGAACAATTATTTGCTGCAGGTTACGCTTCATGCTTTAATGGTGCATTTGATTTAATTTTAAAACAAAATAAAGTGCGCGATGCTGAACCTGAAGTAACGTTAACAGTACGCTTGGAAGATGATCCAGATGCTGAAAGCCCAAAACTTAGCGTTGATATTCATGCAAAAGTTAAAAATGTTTTATCACAAGAAGATGCTGAAAAATATTTACAAGATGCGCACGACTTTTGTCCGTATTCTAAAGCTACACGTGGCAATATCGATGTAAACTTAAATGTTGAAGTAGTAGAATAATATTTTATCGATTAATTATATTCTTCACCCACAATTTGTGCTATCAAATTGTGGGTGTTTTTTATTACTTTTTAAATTTCTTATGTTATCAATCTTGCTTGTTTAATTAGTATTTATAACATACTTTTCAATAATTTTTTGTAAAGATTCAAAATATACCTTTCGTTTTTTTCAAAATATTGATAAAATAAAATGTGATAAATTCATTTCAAAGTTATCATTTCTCAATTACCAAAAATATAAAATGAATTTTAAAAATGATTTTTAAATATATTGTCAATAATGTTTTTTATGGTAACAAAACGATTATTGCGTATTTTTAATAATTCTTTTATTATGTATTTAATAAGTCTTAATTTCAAAAATCATTTTTTATTTATGTTATTTCTTTTAATGGGAGGTCACCATGAACAATATCCGTTTATTGAATCAAAACGATTTGGATTCCTATATTGAATTAATGAAATTTGGTCACCATAACTATGAATGGGATCGTTACTATTTAGAAAATGTTGGCATTGATAGACTCAAAACTATCCTGTCTAATCATACTGATTATTGGAATATATTTGGTGCTTTTGAAGATGATGAACTTGTTGCAACATGTACTTTAAAACAAATGAATTATGTAGGTAAATGCCACAAAGCTATTCTTGAAAATAATTTTGTTAAAAATAATGATGAAATTGTTAACCGAGAATTAATTAATCATATTATTCAATACGCTAAAGAACATAACATTGAAACATTGATGATTGCTATTGCATCAAATAATATAAGTGCTAAAGTGTTTTTTAGTTCTATAGGTTTCGAAAATCTTGCTTTTGAAAAAAACGCTAGCAAAATTGGCGATGAATATTTTGACGAAAATTGGCTCATTTATTCAACAACTGAGTCATCAGAATAAAATACTTATATTTACCTTTTAAACATTTTCATTATTAAGTCCATACATGGAAATAGTACTTTTTGATGATGAGTTTATATGGATATTTAAAATGACTACTTCAAAAATCAGTAACTCAAAACATATATTATTTAAGTGATTCCCATATACAAAAAGTTTAAAAATTTAGCCTCCAATGAAATTACACAAATCATTTGAGGCTATGTTAATTTTTCTGTAGTTATTGAACAATTAACGTACGCATATTATTAAAACTATCTTGTAAGTAAACTATTTTTTAATGGGGTTAATTATATCTTTAAATATAAATTCTTCTCCATCGTATTCAAATTTTACAATGTTACAATTTCCTATTTCAAATTTACTTCCCCTATCATACCCTAATATATTTCTTACAAATAAACCAATTGTGCTACCATGACTCACTGCTAGAATCGTCTCTCCATCTGTTGTATCCATCATTTCATAGAGTGCTCGATTAACCCTTTGTTCAACTTCAGATCTTGATTCTCCTTCAAATGGTACAACAGCATCACCATACAAATATTTAGGTTGTTTAATAGCTCTTAATAACTCGATACTTTCCCCTTCAAATAATCCAAATCCCCACTCTTTAAGATCTTTTACACACCAATATTGTTGGTTTGGCACAGTGTTCTCTAACGTGTCACGTGCTCTTTGTTGTGGTGATGAATAAAGATAGTCAAAATGAATATTTTTCGTTTTAAAATATTGTTGTGCTGCATTCGCTTGTTGTACACCTAAAGCAGTCAAAGGTGAGTCACTAGCCCCTTGTATTTTACCTTTTAAGTTAAATACTGTTTGACCATGTCTCATTAGATATAATGTTTTAACCAACTGTAAACACCTCTACAATCATTATTTAATATATTCACCAAATTATACACCGATCATTTTTTATGACACTTTTATTTAATCACTGCCAAATTACAAAGTAAACCAATGATTTAAAAAGTTAGAAATCTTACAATTTAAAAGCTGATTGTTTAATAAAATTTGTTTAGGGTATAACTTAACATTAGATTTACATGGAATAAAGGAGGATTAATAATGTCTACTCATAGTCAATGTAACTATGTCAATCCTAATTCAATTTCTTTAGATTGGGAATGTTTAATTGTAAGCAAAACAGATATGCTACTTGATGGTGTACCTAAAGAATTAATTAATACTTGGTTAGATCAAAATGTTATCGAGCCGTTTTGTGTTCGTAATAATGAGATAAACTTTAAAACTAAAGATGTTTGGAATGCGCTTAAGACCCATAACTGGTATTATTCAAATTAATTGATATAAACTAATTGCACGATTTGTACTTTCGATTAACTGACGATCATTATAATTAAGAAGCACATAAGTTCTTATAGAATTATTGTTTTTCTCTTCCTTTGGGAAACCAGCATCATTTAAAATGTATTGTGCTAAATGGCCTAGTGGTGTATCGTCATTGATAAATCCTAAAATAAAATCATAAAAAGACATTTGATTTCAGCCCCTTTTTAAAGTGTTAAAACACTTAAGTCACCTACTTATATACTTTCACCTATTAATCATACCAAATTACTCGATTTTTTATGTGCAAAAAGTTCTTTTTTGCACTATTTACATAAACTTTTTTGTTAATAATGATAATTTTCATTTATTATGTCTCTTGTGATGAAATTACAATTGTTAAAGGTTTAAAAACAACTATAACATTATATCGATTCATATATATTATAAAGTATTACTAATTTTTTCACCATAAGAACGTCGATAATGTGTATGTCTCAAATAAAATATTTTTTATTAAAGGTAATATATTTACCTGTATGAAATAAATGATATTATAGTATATAAATAACTTAGTTCTATCAAGCAGTATCTAATGAGGTGTAACACCTATGAAATTAAACAAAGCAAATGTATTCAACTTGATATTCACCATTTTATTTTTTACATTTAACATTCTCATAACCTATAACGCAAATATTGATTATAAGTTATGGTTAATACCTGGTTTAGCAATTTGTGGCTTTGCTCTTTTTTCAAGCTTGACCTTAGTAATTATCTATAGTGATTTATTCAGTGAAATATTATTTTTTATCAACATTATCTTAGCACTATATTATATTTATCCGATTTTTTATGAATTTGTCTAAATTTTTGATTAGGGAGGGGTATCAATGAGCTTACATTTCCAAATTTTGCTGTGGCTTTCTATCTTATTTATCATCGCAGGAACGATATTATTGGTAACAATGCTTAAAACTAAAAGAGAAGAACGAAAAGAATCTTATCTAGGTTTTACTGTAATTTTCTTAATCTTTGGTTTTGCCATCTTAATTTATACTTTTATATTCGGAATTTTATAATATGTAGAAATAGAATCACTTCTAGTGAAAAGGCATTATACTATATTATGCATCTCAAAAAGATAAACAATGTATTCTTTTTGAGATGCTTTTTAATAGCGTGATTATGATTTACTAAATTATATTTGATGTAAATCAATTATTTTTGTAACTAGCTTTATGAAACATTTAAGGAGCTTCTATAAATATATGAAATTAACATCTAAAAGCATATACTTATCATTTATATTTTTTATTTTTAGTCTCATGTTATTTACCAACCAAAGTTTTGCAAATGATAATAAAAGTTTTCAGCTAAAACCAGGTGATATTATTATTACAAAAGGTCCTGTTTTAAATGGTTTTTTTGGTCACTGTAGTTTGGCAATTGATCATGACACTGTACTTCAAATTGAAGGCCCCGGGGATAAACCATTAACGGAAGATTTTGAATCTTATCGTGACAGATATGGAAAAGGTAAAAATGAATGGATAAAAGTCTATAGATGTTCACACCCTAACGCTGGATCAAAAGCAGCTCAATGGGCAAAGAATCATTATGAGAACAGTGATAGCGAATATCTTGTTACACTCAACTTAAAAAGCAAAACATTTACATATTGCACTAAAATTATATATCAAGCATATAAATACGGGGTAGACAAAAATTCCGTAAGTGATCACGGTTTATATATTATTTCACCCTATGCGCTAACAGATAATTTTACAGATGAATATAAATTAAAATTAGTAAAAACATATTAAAAATCCCGATGGTAACGTGAACTTATTCCGTTTTCACATTACCATTGGGATTTATAGTCATCCTTCTTTAAAAAAGTTAATAAATTGGTCTTGCTTATCAATAAGTTCTAAATAGGAAATTGAACTAAACGGTATAATACGTGTACAATTTTTACATGGATAAATAATAACTTCGTTTTCATAATCAACATGAATATCATTCTCTAATACAATTCTCTTATTCCCAATAACAACGACAACTGCTTTGAAACTATCATCATTCAAGTATTTTTTTAATAGATTTTTATTCATCACACCATCACATCCCTTTACTATAAATTACCACATTATTGTTAAAACAATGTGAAGATTTTGAATTCTTTTATTTTATTAATTAGTATCCATTCAAAATGGGTATAGAAAATATATAGTAAAAATTTAGTATATAATAATTAAATGGAATTAAATTTATAACCTTATTAAATATTTAAGAATATTTATTGTTTATATAAAAAAGGAGTTACTATGAGAAACAAAGACAATCAGCATTCGAGATTATATTATATTATTTTGACAATCGTTATTATCGCAATTTGTGTTGTTGTTGTAATACTTTTTAATACTTTAAAGACAAACCGTTCTCATTCTACGGATAGATACGCAGATTTTACTGAATTAAAAAAAGATACGATAAAAAATAAAGATTGGCGTATTAAAACAAAACACCGTAAAAATAAGGATATTTTAGTCACTGCAATTCACGGTGGAGGTATCGAACCTGGTACGACTGAAATTGCACGACGTATTTCCAATGTTGGAAAATATAATTTTTATACCTTTGAAGGTCTTCGAAAATCTAATAACGATCAACTACATGTAACATCCACTCATTTTAACGAACCTATATTAGATAAGTTACTTAAAAACACTAAAGAAACATTATCTATACATGGATTCTCTGGAGATGACCCTATTGTTTATATCGGAGGCAAAGATAAAGAGATGTCTCACTCTATCGCAAAAGAATTGCGTAAAAAAGACTTTACTGTAAAAGAAAGTCCTAACAGAATCGATGCAAAGTCATCAGATAATATAGCTAATAAAAATGAATCTAATTCAGGTGTCCAATTAGAACTCACGACTGCATTGCGAAAACAGTTTTTCAAACATTATAAATTAGATCGACATACACGTAGTGATTCAGATAAATATACTAAAGATTTTTACAAATTTGCGAACGCAGTGCAAAAAGGTGTCGAAAAGGTAAATTAAATTTTAAAATAAATATTGTAATGCTTAAAAAAATTGCACTTACTTAAAATCTAATAAGTGGAATAATATTTATTTAATATAGTCGGAGGCAGATTTTGATGGAAAACCTTACAAAAGAACAAAAATATACAATAGCTAAATTTTATAAATTATATATGGAAAGGTCTAATGCGGGGCAACCAGAAGAAGAAGCTAATCATTTTAAAGATTCTGTAACGGCACAAGATGATTATTTTTGTGATAGAAAATATGAAGATTTCATTCATAACTGTAAAGTCTTAATAAATGAAGGTTACTTAGATGGCGAGGTTGAAGATAACAAAATATATAATATTCAGGTTACAACAAAAGCTTTTACAGAAATTGAGCGTAGCTTTGGTTAAAAAATTACAAGTAAGGTGATGAATATGAAAGACTGGACAATTAACAATCACTCCAAACGACAATTGATTATTCAAAACAATCATGATGATATTTCGATTATAGAACCATTGCGAAATGGTTCTTTTAAAATACTTGCTGAATTTAATGCCTTAAATACAGATTACATTCAAATTTATGACCACACACTTGTTGTTTCTATACATGAGAAAGAGATTAGTGTGTTTGATCGATCGTCACAGTCAATTTAAAGTAAGTAACTATTTAATTTATAATTGTTTCAATTATTATTTAGAAGATTTTTAAAAAGCACATCACTTTAGAGCAATTTAGTTAGATATAAATATATTTTTGTGATAACCTATACATGTTACACTCTGTGAGTGTTTAACATTACTTCTTGTTATCGCCGTGCAGACTTTAATTTTCGTCATTATTAAAGTAACTGCATTGGCGTTTTTTTATTTCAAAAAGGTTTTTACTACAAATATAATAGAATTAACATTTAAAATATAGTAATCGTTATAAAACAACTACACTTTTTATTGCTATCTTTTATTTAATTTTATGATCTTATGGTATACATCAATCATCATCATAGATAAACTTGCTCTAAAACAAAACCAAAAAAAGTATATTAATAAGTATAAATCAACAATAAAAAAAGAATTACACACAAGAAATTCTATAAAATGCAACGTGGAAAGCTATATTGAGAATTTTAATAGAGATGTTTTATAGACATAACAAATTGATATTCGAACTACCAGTTGAAGATCTGACTAAAGGACTGAATATTAATTTAATTATCAACAAAAAAAGCCTAAGACAGTTATTTCTGTCCTAGACTTAGTAAAGATATATAATTATTACATCTTAACAACGTTTGCAGCTTGCTCTCCACGTTCTCCTTCGACAATATCGAATTCAACGCTTTGGCCTTCTTCTAAAGATTTATAACCATCCTCAACGATTGCTGAGAAATGTACGAATACATCTCCGCCATTTTCTCTTTCGATGAAACCAAACCCTTTTTCTGCATTAAACCATTTAACTGTACCGTTATTCATATAGAATACCTCCACGTGCTTTTGCACTAAATATTTGTAACAAATCCATTAATTAAAAGAGAATATTCTATAAAAATAATTCCACAATCAACTTCACGTACTTTATTACTTAATCACTACTATACGCTTATTTTTGGAAAAGTAAAGTATTTTCTATATTTTATAAATTTTAGAACTCTCAATAATGTCAAAAGCTATATAAATAAGGTATTGTACAGATTAATAGTTTATTAAAACTCAGAATCAAAATGAGCTTTTCATAAAATCATAAATACATTTAACGATTAAGAACTATATTATTTTCTTACATTTATTTTTTTAACAGCGTGGCAATTAATATTACTATTTACGCAAACTTAAACTTTTAATCAAATAAATCAAATACAATGTAACTGTAATCAATTGAATTGGAGGTGTACTTCATGTTTATTTTTGATTTATTAAATAAAGGTGTTCAATTTTTTAAAGATGTTTTTAAAACTGATGAAAAATAATCAAAGCCTTTAAGAGAACAATTAATAATTAAACCTTTAGGCATTTTATCTCACACGACTACATTACAAACACATTTATATCAATCATTTTCAACTGTTAGGACATAACGTATAGAATTTTACTTGAATGTTCTACATGTTAAAAAGTTAGGGAAAGAAATACAATTCTTCAAGAATTTTTTCTTTCCCTACTTTTAAAACATTAATCCTTACCAAACATATAATAATTATAAAATACATAAATTATATCATATTTTTCGAAACAGAAAAGAATTCAAAGTTATTTTGTTTTTGAAATTATTTTACACTTAAGAATATTTTTTGATTACTTTAGAACTAGAAACCCAATTACTTTAGTTCAATACTATAATTTAGTTAACAAATACATAGGAGGTGAGTCACATGTTCATCATTAACTTAGTTAAAAAAGTTATCTCTTTCATCAAAGGTTTATTCGGTAATAACGAAAACGAATAATATTAAACTATTCTCTACTCCGCCCCTCCTGTTAGAGGGGTTTTTTACGTTAATGATTGTCTGTCGCTGAACATAGCTCAATCAATACTATTCAAAATTCAACTTCAAAAAAGCACACTGAAAAATGAAGTAGAACTATAGTCATAACGGCAGAATTATTAATAGAATTAGTGAAAATATTTCTACAAACGTTATCAAGTTTCATCACAAAAAGACATAAAGATAAAACTTGAATAATAAAATTTAGTATCCAATGACTATAAAATAATCCTCATCAAACTTTATTTGGGAGTCCTTTTAATTCATTAAGATAAAGTTATATAACTAGAGTGTAAGTAACTTTTTCATACACATTATTTATGCAAAAAACTCTTAATCAGTAAAATACTACTCCCCTATTCTTGAAGTTGTTTGAAATAATCCTCATCTAAATGATTGAGGTTTATATTTTCAATTTGAAGTGTTACATGTTCTAAACCGTATTGTGTTTTTAACAAATCCGAAACTTTATTTATTGTAGCATAAGGCGATTTAATGTAGTCATCACTTAGTACAACATGTGCACTTAAAGAACTTTGATTCGTTGTAACACTCCATAAATGGAATTCATGAATATCTATCACGCCTTCAACATCTTTCATTGCTCCCATAATTTCATCTGTATCATATCGATCCGGCACACGCTCCATCAGAACTTTTGAAGCATTTTTAATAATTTTGTATCCTCCTCTTAAAATAATCAATGAAATGAGAATACTAATAATTGGGTCAACAATGTTCCATCCAGTAAAATGAATCAACACAAACGCCACAATAATACCTAAAGAATTTAATAAATCACCAATGAAATGCCATAAAGCACTTTGAATATTAATATTATTCTCTTTCTTTAGAGAAATCATTAAAATGATGGTCAATACGATATTGGCAATTAAACCAATAAACGCAATTAGAATCATAATGCCACTTTCAACAGGTCTAGGGTGTATAATTCTCATGATACCCTCATACATAATTCCTAGTGAAATAACAATAAGTGCTAAGCCATTGAGAAAAGCTACGATAATTTCCAAGCGTAAAAAACCATATGTATAGTTCTTTGTAGGCGGCTTGCTCGAGAAATAAATCGCTACCATTGATAAACCTAATGCTAGAACATCACTTAGCATGTGAAATGAGTCAGAGAGTAACGCTAGTGAATTTGACACAATACCTCCTACAAACTCAACTACAGTAAATATCATAGTAATAACTAAAGATAACCATAATGTAATTTTTGAGCTACTTTGAAACTTTCTATGTTCAATGTGGTGAAAATAATCAGGTTTATTTTCCATGTTTTTCCTCCATCTTTTTACATCTGTTTAATTTTAAAGTTATTATACCCTTAATCTCATTTAAATAACTTAAATGAGTATTCGTTTGTAACTTCTCTAACTTTTTATAACTCAATTTTTTAATATGTTATAAAACTAATATTTCCTGTAAATTAAAGTTCATATTATTTAAACATTTAAAGGACATAAAAGTAATATAATTAGGTTGAATTATATTAAAGTTTCTCTTTTTAACAACGCTAATGGTGTTTAAATATAAATGAGGAACATAAGGAGACATGCAAAATGAATCATCAAAAAAATCAGAGTAGGTTTAAACTACTAATAGCTGGCATAATAGCAGGACTTTTATCTGGTGTAGTCAAACTAGGTTGGGAGGTAATGTTCCCACCCCGAACACCTAGCAGAGATGCCACTAACCCACCTCAACAACTCTTACAATTACTAGGAATACCGTCAGATATAACCCATCTCACATACAATTTTTCTGAGCATGCATTACCTTGGATAAGTTTTATCGTACACTATAGTTTTTCTATCGCTATTGCAATCATCTATATTTATATCGCAAAGAAATATACAAAAATCACATTAGGTTATGGTGCTTTATTTGGTATAGTTATTTGGATCGTTTTTCATTTAATCTTAATGCCGATGATGCATGTCGTACCTAATGCTTTTAATCAACCATTTTCAGAACACCTATCAGAATTTTTCGGACACATTGTTTGGATGATGGTTATAGAAATGGTCAGAAGGTATTTCTATAATATTCAATTAAATAATTAATTAATGAGACACAAAGTTTCAAAAGAATTGCATTTTTGCATTCATTTGGAACTTTTTTATTTCCTAACGTTATAAACAATATAGTATTGATACTTTTATGATTTCAAATTCCCCTTATTACATATAGCAATAAACAATCATACTATTTTTTAAATCATTTTGATAAATCATATGTTAATGACAACATTTTAAATTCTCTATAATACAGTAGAAATTAATCCTAATATTGTCGGTTATAAATTTACATTGTATACTGTATTTTATATAAGAATAAATATGGAATACGTTTGTTATTTTCGGTTCGCTGTTCAAATAAATAGTTATATAACTTTAATATTGGGAGAAATTACTAATGAAAGTTAAAATATTAGTTGTTTTTCTTATCAATATCACTATTCTTAACGGCAAGTGGTCTAAACTCCAAATATAGCTCAGAAAAAATATTGAAATGAGAAGTCAAAGTAAAAACAAAGCATCTCAAGCATAAGAATTGCAATGAATAAGTTCATTGAACATTACTACAGTGACTTATGATTCTTAAAAGCTCTCAAAATACAATTCAAACTCAAGAACAAGCTATTGATGGAAGTAATAATTCTAAAGATACTCAATATAATCAAAATTCAAATACCACTTCAACAATTTGCAATAACAACCTGAGTACACGCCAAATAACAAATATATGAACATGCCAAATCAAGAATGGAGAAATAATACTAGGAATAGACTATCTTCTAGTAAGAGGCAAATTCGTGACGAAATTCTCAATGGTAATTACGAAGGAGATGATGCACAGAAAGTTCTAGATGCAAATAATTATTACAAAAATTAAAAATTTTCATTTAGTTCAACTAAATAGAAAGAGGTTTATATGTTATACGTAATTATAGGCTTTTTTATAATAGGAATCGGACTATATATTTTTAGTTTCTTTTTAGCACAAAATCAAGGATTATCTTATAAAAGTCATTGCAGAAATTTTTCTGCAGTTTTTATATCACTCGGTGTATTATGCTTAATGGGGTATCTCGTTCATTATATATCTAAACACTATTTAGGCATATAGTTATCGCTACCAATTAAACTTACCAACAATCGTAAATTTTTTAATTGAGCGAAAGATAAGGGCTAACGTTTTATGTATAGATGGATAAAATCTATCATTTAATGTATAGCTCTTTTTTATTTAATCATCTCAACATATACGTTATTATTTATTACTAATGTATTCACTATATATGTCTTACCTTTAATACCAACTTTTAATGATTAAAGATATAACCATCATGGATCACTTAACTTTATTTATTAAAATAATTGCATTGAAAATATCACTAAAGATACTTCAACAATGCCTCCTAGAAAATAAACTAAAATTAACCGTTGATACTATCGACTTCATTTGTTTTATCGTCCTTGACATTGACGTTACGTTATAGATTAAAGTTGATCTTACCAATAAAGGAGGATTAACTATGGAATTATATAGTATGCCTATGTTTAATAAAATTTTAGTTAACGACATTGAGAAATCATCAGAGTGGTATCAAGAGAATTTAGGTTTTAAAAGTATTTTTAAATTTAAAAATGAACAAAATCAAGTTTTAATGGAACATTTACGATTAGCAAAATATCAAGATATAATGTTAATTTCTGGCAAGCAGTTTGAGGTCGGTAATGCAGTTTATACAAATATACTTGTACCAAATATTCGAATTTTAAAACAACGAATATCTTCTCAATATATCGTGGAAGATCTTGAAGAAAAACCATGGAATTCTATTGAAATGACAATTAAAGATTTAGATAATCATTTAATTACGCTTACACAAAGTAACATAAGAAATGAAGAGTTTAATACCTTGATGCAACATACTTCAAAAACTTTTTAAACTATAAGCTAAATCTCCTAGACAATAATTATTGTTTAGGGGATTTTATTTATGAACAGTCATTAATTAAGTTAAAAGTATAATAATTTCACACTCTTCATTTCTAATTTAATTTAATCAAGTAATTCAAAAAATTTAATGATCACTCTCCATTACTGTATTATATTAAATCGTTAATACCATGACTTGTATAACTTGAAATATCTATTCAGAAAACTATGATTATATCTTTTGTATTATCGTTTTATCAGTATCTGATGAATATTTAAGTCCGAAACCCATAGTTCTATCCATACTAATATGAGCTAACCATATTAAAGCAATCTGTAAAAGTAACTTTTCATCAATGTATAAATATAATAGCGCGATAATTATAGGTGTGATATACGTATGTCCAATATTGTAGACATAACTACCTGTTTTTCTATTAATCACATATCCTAACATAAAAATATCTGGAACTAATAGTAAAAGTAAAAACAGCCATATAGAAAATTCTAATTTAAAATAAACAGCGATTATGATTATAAATATAAATGCATTTTCCAACTTAATTAAACTACGCATATTAACCCCCACTTTATTTTGATGTATTTTAATTGAATACTTACTACTACAATTTTAAAAATTATCACTTATTCAAGCTAAGCACCTTTTTAAAGCTGATATCGTGTTTATACTCATTGTGAATAGTAAATATTTAAAAACTTTAACAAGTTATTACACTTTAAAATTCACTTATGATATTATCATCTTTGTTATATAACTCATATAAAGAATGGTGGAAATTTATGAGCAAAGTAAATAAACCTTTATATTTCTATCTTATGTTATTTCTGTTGACAACTTTAATTGGTGCTTTTCTACTCTATTTGCCCTATACAGGAAAGAAACCCATTAACTTTATTGACGCATTGTTTGTAGCTTCTAGTGCATTCACAGTAACTGGTCTATCACCAGTTGATGTCGGAACACAATTTAATATTTTTGGAGAAATCATTATCTTATTACTTATACAAATTGGTGGATTAGGTATTGTTACAGTAGCAATGCTAACTCTCATCTTTTTAAATAAGAAAATATCAATTAACAATAGAATTTTATTTATGATTACTTGGAATATTGACGAACCCGGTGGTGTAATTAAACTTATTAAACATCTAGCCATATACAGCATTGCCACTGAATTATTTGGTACACTTTGTCTATGTTTATCGTTTATTCCAAAATTTGGTATAGGTAAAGGTCTATTTTTAAGTCTATTCACTTCAGTTTCCGCATTTAACAACGCAGGATTCGCCCTTTTTAAAAACAACTTAATCGACTTTTCAAATGATCCGGTAATCATTATCACTATTCCAATACTTATCATTTTGGGAGGCTTGGGGCATTTAGTTGTGGTTGATTTGTGGAACGCCAAAAGTTTTAGAAAATTATCCCTACACTCTAAACTCGTGTTAACTACCACTGGTTTATTAATTTTGATAGGCACAGTTTTCTTCTTTTTACTAGAAAATCAAAACTCTATGCTACACATGGGATTAATTGAAAAAATAGGAAATGCATTTTTCCAATCAGTGACAACAAGGACTGCAGGATTTAACACAATTGACGTTGGAAACATTAAAACACCGACAGCTTTATTACTTATGGCTCTTATGTTTATTGGAGGTGCACCATTGAGTGCTGCAGGTGGTATAAAAGTTACAACTTTTGTTGTTGCAACAATCGCTATTTTTAATACAATACGCAAAGAAAAAAACAACTCTATATTTAATCGAGAAATATCAGAAAGATACATACAGTTGTCTTTCGTAACTATTCTCATTTCTATTGCATTTATCGGTATGGTTACGTTTATACTTACCATAATCAATTCCAATATACCTTTACTCAAAATACTCTTCGAAGTCGTATCAGCATTCGGTACTGTCGGTCTCACTATGGATTTAACTTCCGAATACTATAATTGGACTGAGTTTATTATTATTATCGTAATGTTATGTGGTAAAATTGGATTATTGAATATTAGTAGAGCGCTTGTTCCACCTAAAGACCCTAAAAATTATAGATATACCAAAGGACACATTCACTTATAATGAGTTCCAATTACTGTAGAGTTAATATTCAAGGGTTAAAAAATATGTAAATAATTTCTAAGTTATTTAAAGCGTAATTGAAATGATTTTAAGTTCTAAAATTTTAACTATAAAAGGATATAGAAGAGGCTGGGACATAATTCCCAGCCTCATTCAATTTTTATTCGCTTCATTGTTAGATTGTTTCTTTTTTATTTCTGAAACGGACTTTATATTGTTATGATACAATACTTCAAGATTATTAGAACTTGTTATATCTCCATCAAACTGAAAATCTTCTGTAGATCTTATACCCACAGTAAAAGATTTATCTTTATCACTATTTACATATCCACTAATATCATAACCATCCATTGGATTTCTTTCAATTTTTGTAAAATGTGTATTCTTATAACCCTTAACATTATATTTCATAAAAAGTTCTATTCTGTCTTTTTGTTGATTGTAATACTTTTCCTCTGCCGCTTTCTTTTCATCATACTTCATTTTTAAATAGATGCTTAAAAGTATTGTTACAATTACTAGTATTAATAAAACTAGAGTTTTAATTTTCATTTTGCTTATTTTTCTCTTCTTTTTTTATTTCTGAAACTGTTTTAGGATTTTTAATAATTATTTTATCAAATTCTTCAGTACTTGAGTAATCTCCTTCAAATTGATTTTTTTCATCTAAATAAGCAGACGCAGTATAGCTTAATTTTTTATTATTATTAATATAACCTTTAATTGCGTAACCTCCCATTGGATCTCTTTCGCAACTTGTAAAATCAATACTTTTGAAATCTTTAACATTATATTTCATATATAATGTTATCCTTTCTTTTTGTTCATCATAGTATTGTTGCTTTATTTCTTTTTCTTTGTCATTCTTCACTTTTAAATAGAAGACTCCAACAATTAATCCTATACTAATTAATATACTGAATATTAATATTACTTTTTTATTCAAAAAATCATTCCTTTGAGGTGAAATAACGGACAATCTTCATACTAAAAATAACACATATCACAATCTAGCTAGTAGTGTTTATAATATACATCAATCAGATAAAAAGATAGCAATTGAACCCCAAAATTGAACTCAACAAAATTTTAAAATTCAAGCTTCGCGGGTCAATAAAGTTAACGACTTCCAAGCAATAGCAGTATATCCAAAAAGACAGTAAAGGAAATGTAGATAATTAAACTGGGTGTTTTGTTTATGCTTGAACAGATCGATATGAATATGCTGATATTACCTCTGATATATATTTAGGTACCAATGATATTGAAATTGAAACTAATCCAGATAACATTTTAAATGCAGTTATTTACAGTGACACTACCTTAAAAGAAATTAACCCAAGTACAGTTGGAAATAATAAATGGCTGAAAATGGTTGATCAAAATAATGCAAAAGTAACTGATCAATTTAACGAAGCTTATCTTTGGACTCAGTCAGTTTTGAATAACTTGAGGGGGATAGGACAAGCTGAAGACTACAGGCTGAAGCTGTCCCCTAAAAAAGCGAGCTAACAACACGAAGTATTGTAAATAAAATAGCCAGTAAATGAATTTATAAAAAACTCATTTATTGGCTATTTTGCTAGGAATTATGTCTCAGCCTTTTTTCTTATGAGATGTGGCACATCTGGGGCAATACTATGGCAACAAAAACAAAAAGCCCACAACCACATGGGTTGCAGGCTATATAATGGAGACGGCGGGAGTTCATTAATGCGTTTATCTATTCATGTATAAATCGCTATAAGTGTTGTCATATCAACGTTTACATTGTCTATTCAGTTGTGTGTAAAATGTTAAAATTGAAAAAACACAAGATATTTGGGGCAACATTTTTAAATTCTATTATCTCTATTATTTTTAGTTTATACACTCCATTATGACCAGTAATCATTACATAAATAAATCTTTAATACTTTATTTGCAATGATCAGCATTTTATATCCTGTATAACGATTTCTCTATGCAATAGAATATTCCTCTCAGTGTATCATTTTTAGTACCTGGCACGAATTAATTTGAAAAATTAACTTCAAACCTTTATCGGCTCAGCGTTTTATTAACTAAATACTATGAAAATTTTTAAAATATACCATTCCAACAAAAGGATTTTCCAATCTCTCTACTTTTATTAAATTTTCTCTATAAGTTCATCTCTTAAAGTATCAATGTTTTTTATTATCTTATGAAAATTCTCATTCACCTTACTTAAAGTATCTTGATAATCATAAAAATCTTCATCTAAAACTTTTCGAATTATACCATTTTCATTGGTTTCATTTACCAACCATATAGTTGATGGATAGCTTACTATTTTTAATTGTGATGGAGGTTTTATCTCCTCAATTAATTTTTCACTTAAAAATACATATTGATTTAATAATTTAATTCGTAAATAAGTATCTTTCAATTCATTATAAGTTGTTTCAAATGTTTTTAAATTTACTTCGAGATAAGGAATTTTTTCAAGTTCACTACAAATAATTACATTGTCCTTAATTTCTTGTAAGGTGTTTAAAGAACTCTTTTTATAATCACTAATTAAATTAAATAATTCCTTTGTATTTTTTATAAATAGTTCCCGATTAGATAGTTTTAAAGCATTATCCCCTGATATTTTAGCGCCTAGATAAGCACCTCCAAATGTAGCGAATAAACCTAAAAAAGAAATTGAAATCATTAAACAATCTTTAAAATCTATTTTAAAAATGGTTTCTATCACTACAGAGAAACAAAAAATAAAAACTAATAAAGCCAATATGTAAAGATGGAAATATTTTTTTAAATGTTTCATAAGTAACCTCTGCTAAATTTTATATATCGTAATACAAGTTTTCGTTAGTGATTATTATATCGGTTTTCTAAATATAAATATAGTCACAGTGAACATTTCTGTTCAATCAGCTATGTCATGACATCGTATTTTGCTACCTCATAAAAAAAGAGTGAACGATTTGTTCACCCATATGTTAATCCGATTATGTATAGTAATCATTAAATATTTAATTGTCATACATGCAGTTAAGATACATACTTACACTATCTCATTTCCCACTGCGACACAGGCAGTTTCTCAGCATTAAATACACCACTATTTAGTTAGTGGTGTGAAAATAAAATATCTTAAATTCAATTATTTTATCCCTAAAGCATGTTAATTAAATCTGAAATAGACAAAATTGGAATAGTTCTTTGGTAATGTCTAGGTAATTGATTTTGATTGTTAGGTGTAATCGCAGTAACAATTACTTTATTAACTTCAACAAAATTATTTTTATCTCTACTACGAGAGTGACATTGTATTAGTTTACTCTCTAAATGATTCATTAATTGAAGCTTTTGCTTTAAAGCTTTATTTTTACCCAATTTTAAAGAATGAAATTCACGTTGTAAATTAGCTTTGCATTCGCATAAAGTTATATATTTCCAATCTTCAATACTTACAAAATCTAAAAGTCTTCCACTAAACTTTTCATTTCCATGCAAAGTTGTTCTCTTATACGACACAATAGGTTCATGTCCTATTTTATTAACTGTATCGTTTCGCCGTATGACTTTTAAATATGTATACTCAATAATTTGACCTAGATAATTATTTTTATCTTGAACATTAGATAAGTTAACGTAAATTTTATTTAAAATTCTCAATTGTCTATCATCGAATTTTAAAACTTTTTCATTTGCTCTTCTTTTTACAATTTTGTATTGATTCAAAACTCTTCTTAAAAAAAGATCGAGACTTATCTGCATTTTATAGTTTTCAGGAGTATATTGTCTAATTCCATATAATATGGAAGATAAAAAAATTTTTTTCTCTCTCTTGTCTTTTATTGTTTCAATTAAATCAATTCCATCCATTGAATATAATTTTTTTATACTATTTTTATCTTTGTTTTTGAATCGAATATTATTTATCTTCATTTTCCCAGAACCTATAAGGTAATACATAGTGTGGTAATTTCATGTTAGACAACAATGTTTCAACTTCTTTTCTAAAATACGGTTCCACTATTTCTAATAAGGTAAATCTTAGTTTAGTATCATCTATAATATTTAATTCAGATATGACTTTATATTTGACTTTTAATTTACCAATTATTGTTTCATCACCAGTTTTTTTAAAAAATTCCTCTTTGTCTTTGTTTTCTTCCCATGTATTCGCTTTTACGCTTTTTAATATGAAATCAAAGTCTATTATAGCTATTGTCTTATCTTCTGATATTTCAACATTGTTTTTTGCCCTGACAGCTATACCATCATTGTTTTTATCGTCATTCTCTATCATGTTTGAATAATTAACTTCTAATTTTATAATATCTTTTATTGAACTTTTCATACTCTGTCCTCTTATTAATTCATTATTTTTTATATATTCAATGGTAAGAAATGATAATCGCTATCTTTATTTTTATTCAACTTATTTATTTTTCCAAAGAAACTATATTGCTTGCTTGTCTTTTCATACTTATTGAATTTCGTATTTTTTTTATTTTTAATACTAGCATATTTAATATCTTCTAAAATATCTGGGTAAAATGTATTTTCAAAAATATATGAGCTTTCTAATTCATCTTCTTTTATCTCATCAATTTCAACATCTATCATATCTTCTCTAATATCAAAAATATCATAAATCATTTCTAAATCTATATTATTTTCTGACAAATTTCGTTTAATATTTAAAATATCATCTTTCAAAAATATATTAGTTGAATTTTTTTCAACGAATTTAACATAACTTTCTAAAAATATTAATTCTTCTTTATCTATAAACGCACTATGAGCTATTCTGTCTCTTTTTGCTTTGAATTCTTCCATCTTTTCATTTATAACATTAAACTTATTATTTACTTGTGTTTGCATATCGTTTAATACATACGTATATTGAACTACACTCATATGTTACTCCTTTTTAATATAAAAATAACAGCGTTATAACGCTGTCACCGTAATAAATTTATTGTTTATGCTTTTATATTTATTTGACGAATATAGTATTTCATGTTGTATAGCAATTATAATATTATACGTTGTTAAAAACAATCACTTTATATCAATTGTCAAACTTTATTTATACTTTTTAACACAAAACACCAAACCACATAGGCTTGGCGTTTAAACTACTTCTCAAATTTACCTATATCATCAATATGAAACTCTGCATTCGGGTATTGCTTTTATAACTCTTTTAAATCTCTTTTCTTTCATCATCTTCACCAATACTATCAATAAACACTGGTGTAGTTACATTTAAGTCTACCTTTTCTGTGAATAAGCTGTGGTATCTACCGAGTAAATCGCGAGCTTTCATGCGATCACTAGGCTTGATAGGTACATCTACTGTTTCCACATGTTCATTATATACGAGATTCATTCTTCCGGTATCTGGGTTACGTTCAAATGTACCTTTCTTTACTACAGCTTCTTTGGTTTCAGTCTCATCGCCTACTGCTGCTTGAGTTAATAAATATAGTAACTCTTTAGCTGATAAAATTGTATCGTCCATAATCTCGTCTTTCTTACTTTTTATATATTCGTCCACTTTCTCTTTGCGTAGTAATCGACTACCAGTTACATGTGCACTATTCGGGCTATATCCTGCCTTTATAGCGCTTTGAGTAACATTGAGTGTCTTAATATACTCATTCGCAAAACGTTCTTGTTTTGGCGTTAATTTGTCCATTGAATCACGCTCCTTGTTTTATTATTTTATTTAGTAAACCATCAAATAACTGTTGCACTCTGGATTGGGGAATTTCTAGTATTTTAGCTATATCACCAAATGTGCGTCCATTACATAGCAACATAAAAATATTGTATTCTCTAAAATCTGCAATACGATCAACCAGGATATCTAGGTCATTCATAAATATATGTTCATCTGCATTAATTGTTTGATATGAATATTCTTCTACATCATCATTTAACGTAAAGAATTCATTAGCTGATACATCCTTATAATCATCATTCACATTATTATGGTAGTTTAATATAAAGTCTTTCAGTGTCTCTTTATCACCAACAAACATAATCACACCACCATTGTATGTTGTGGCTCACTAGCCTTTGTTAAAGGCGTATCATGGCTAAAGTTGTATAAATCTACCTGCAAACGTTCAATGAGCTCATGCGTCTTGATACGTCCATGTGATTGCATGTATCTAACCACTTTCTGTTGTTCTTCTTCCGTATAGGTATTGAGCACCTGCTTTAATAAATATAATCGGATGGCTGAATCATCTTTAAAACGTTTCAAATTATCTTTAGTTTCACTGATCCATATCACTAAATTATCAACGGGATAAGATACAGAAATAACACCCATAATATCGTCACATGTTGTTATTGAGGTGCTTAAGTGATACATTTCATCAATATGTGACTGTGCCGTCTTAATTTTAGAATTAATATATTTAGGATTATATTTTGTTAATAACTCATATTCAGATATCTTTGTTTGTTGATATGATTCATTAGTACGTTCTTGCACGATAATACCCCCAATAATATAGAATGAGCCTACCCCAAATAAAGGATAGGCGTTAAATTGATTATTTTGTCACACTATTGATTGTGTCAGTGTATCGGTCATTAATTGTTTTGAAATCCACTGAACCGTATTCATTTTCTGTTACAACCACACCACTGTTTGCCATTCCCGTTTGATTAATCACGTTATAGCTATACTCCAATTGAGCATATTCATCGTTGTTACGCTCTGGATATAAAACATTTTGTTTCAATGTTTCAAAACTCATGGCTACTTTATTTTTTTCACTTTCAGTAAATCGCTTATTGATGACATCTTGGAATAACTTCACTTCATATACCGTCGTATTAGTAGCACTAGCGTTTACAATCATTGCGATAACTTCAGTGTTATCTAATAAATCAATTTTGGCTGATAGATCTTGGCGCTTTAACATTTCAGATTGAGGATTGCTATAATCCTGTTGTGCTTGTTCAGTTAATGTATCCAATTTGTTTTTGATATCTTCCATCTTATTTATAGCAAACTGCTTAAAACTCTCAGTTAATGCTTCAACTTTTGGTTGCTGTTGCTTATCAATGACATCTGGACGATAGCCCTGCTTATACATTGTCTTAGTTTCATTAAGTAAATCGTCTAAATCTCCTAATAGATTTCTATATTTCCTGTCATCAAAGAATACACTCCATGTATTTGGCTTAGTTGTTGTTGTCATATATATACCTCTTTCGTTTTTATTTTATAATTTAATACGTTTTAAAGCCTCATAACGTTTCATACTGCCATCTGCTAATCTTTTAATACTTTCCATTGCTTGTTGTTTTTCTTCATCAGTAGTGATGATGTAATAACCACGTTCTTGTTTTTACTCATTTTATTTTATGCTTAACAACCCTTAAAATCGTTGTTTTATAAACTTTTATAAGTGTTTTTCATATACTTTTCACATACTACAACTATAGAACATACGTTCCTTAATATTTGCTTTTTGTCCCCCTTATAAAAATTAAGCGCTTAGCTTTTTTTAGTTTTTTTATATGGTAGCCACACTCTACATGTGACTCCTTATTAACCTACTTACTCACACTATAGTAAGATTCTTTCAACTCACTTAACTTACGCTCTAACGCCTTGTAATCGTCTTGTGTAGCATTCTCATCTTGTACAAATTTAGTAACCCATTTCAAGCCCTCAACGAGCTCACTTGCAGGTTCATTAATTCCAGTAGCTAACTGGTATAATATTTCGATATTACCTACAACATCAGCATTACTAGACTGAACACCCTCAAGTTCTTCAACATTTAAACCACTTTCAATATAAGTAAACATATCAGTGTTATTACTTTCTGCGAATGTTTGTAGTCCATACATAAAATATTCATTTTCGAATAATTGACTTGCCATCATATCGCTTATAGATAAGCGGTTATCATCATGTATTTCAAAACCGTTATAATTCCCCTCAACACTTCTTATTAGCCCCTCTGTGTGCTTACTAGACGCTAATTCGAATGACTTCCTCACTTTGCAATCTTTAATATATACATGACCGAATAGCTTACCGTTCATCATCACATAAACCATATCAAATGGATCATTATATATTTTAAAAGCGAAGTGGTTATCTCTACTACTCTCTAGTAACCCTGTGTAGTACCTTAATAACGTACCTGCTCTTGTTTCAAATTGATTTGCGATAATCTCTACATTCATTTAGTTTGCTCCTTTACCTTAATTCGTAATACTACCGGAACCCATGAGGGCTTATCCAGTTCATCATTGGTGATAGACAATGGTAATGGCGGTACTTTGCCATCTAATAGATACCTCATAACATATCGTGGATTATGAATAATTGATATCTTGTTTTCTTGATACAACTCCTGTATAACTGAACCCGATTCCGTTGTGCAGTGGTAAAAGAAAACTTTATTCTTGTCACCATCAAACGTAAGTGATCTATCACCCTCAAATGGTACACCTGCTTCATCAAATAGTGGTTCTAACTCGTATATATAAGTACTTCCATTTTCTCGGATAAACTCTAATACTTTATCTTTTATATTATTCATATAGTTAACTACTCCTATTCAATATTTTTTTGATACTTTTTTCACTAACATTAAAGTGCCAGTTTGTTTTGTTTTTGTCTTTTACATTAAAACCTGCCTTAATCATTGCACCTTTAAATTGACCGTTGGTTACATAGCTACTTTCAAAAGTATCTTGTAAAGTTTCACGATATTTTGATTCAAATAAATGTTTTAATCCGTATGAGGAACGTCTAATGTTAAAAGATTCAATTTTATCTAACGAAATACAAAATTCCATTAAAGCGTTTTTCTTCGCTTTATCTAATTCATCAAAGTGTTCTGGTTTATTAATAATTATCAATTTAGTTTTCCCTTTCATTAATAAAATCAAATTAATAACTGCTACAGTGTTACTAGTTTTGTTACTCTTTTTCAAAATTCCAGTAACACCGAAACCCTTTGAGCCTGTAGTGTTCTAGAGATTTTGTTACTCGTTACTGGAATTTTTGATATTTTTATATTTTTTTATGTTTAAGGTTTTTTATTGTTTCTATCATTTATTTACTATTTGTTTGTAATTCGAGTAACACTAGTAACAAATAACTTTAAACCTTATAGTATCAACGTTTTTAGTTGTTACTAGAATATTTAAAACTAGTAACAACCAGTAACATTGATAACAAATCAAACTGCTTTCAAACTACAATTCTCATACGCCTTATATGTTTTATGTTCATCTGGAAATTCTATTTCAGATTTTTTTACATCTAAATCGCCAATACCATCTATCAAATCTTGCCAATTAAAACGATCTACAGTATCAGATTTCCATTCGTCACCTAAATACGTTTTAAATTCTTTATGAAATTTAATTTTTGATAGAAAGTTATAACCATTATCTTTACAAAACTCTTTGTATAGTCCGTATACAATATACTTAGGTACTTTTCTTAACTTCCATTCATCAAATACATTAAGCTTAAATTCATAAACTGGGTTATTCTCTTGCTTATATACATCTAAATATTTCTTCGACACATCTGGTATACTGAATTTTTCAAAGTCCATTCTAATTGCGTGGTAAAGAATATATTCAAGCACTTGTTTGTTTTTGATATATTCATCTTTAATTTTTCTTTTTTCTTTATCACCTTTAAAATCAGCGTTGAAAGGGACTATTACCAATCTTTTAAATACTGCATTGGTTTTATCTTTAAAGCGTGGCATTCCGTTAGAAGATTGAATAACGCTACATCTATATTGTGCTGTATACGATTGTTGATTTTTAAACTCTACAGATACATAATCTCCAGTAACAACACTTTTGAAGTTCGAACCGTCGTCTATATATACACCCACTGGCACATCGTCACCAATGACAGCAGTTTTGCCCTCAAGTAAACTCATTTTAAATCTATGGTCGAACTCATTAACTTTTAACGTAGCTATATTCCTTTTACCTATCAAATTTGTAAGCAACTCTTGAAAAGTACCTTTACCATTGTTACCATCGCCAACCATGAATATAGATTGTTTTCTTGTATAATTACCATTTAATGAATCATTTATTACTTGCCATAATAAATGTGATACTTGCTTATCATTGCAAGCCAATTCATCAAACCACTTATTAATATCCCAGTCATCAAATGTTGGTTTGTTCGGATTATCTATATAATTAGTATCAATTTTAGAAGTAAAAACATAATTAGGAGAAAAATTTTCAAGTTGCTTCGTTTTTCTGTTAAAAACGCCATTATTTACTGGTATTAAATAAGGTGAGTTTGTTTTTTCTTTTATTTCCGTTCTATTCCTAATGTGATATATAACGTCATCAGCTTTATTGCTATTATGTTTTGGTTCTAAATAAGAAATAATTCTTTTTATAAGCGAAGTCTTTTGAGTATAGACGCCTCTATCTTCTTGATACATTGCTAGTTTCGTGTTTTCTTCTTCGTCGAATAGTAAAAAATTCATGTTTTCAATTAATATATTCGCACATCTATTCGTACTAATTACATTTGGCTTTTTACCTCTCTTATTGTCACTTTCCCACGATTTAATCATGCGCTCTCTTTCTTCAATACCTAATCTATTAAGTTTTTGCTCTATATTTTCATTTTCGTAATTGATAGTAGTTTCTTTAATTTCTTTAAGCACATCTTTATCTGGGTTCAATTTCATCTCATCAACCTTTCTTGTTGTTATAATGTTTCTTCAAAATAGATTGAAATGTAGCGTTTATTTCACGTTCTTTTAATGGTGGATTACACGCATTTTGTCCCCATAGCAAAGCATACGAGTATATAATATATTCATTAACATGTCGGCTAAACAAATGTCCTATTAGACTTGCTAAAGAATTATTACGATTGCCCTTTGAAACTGAAAAACTAATATCACGCCAATAAGTATCATCACGCTTATTAAAGTTAGTTCTACTTGGTTGATCTGTTTGTATATTCGTTTCTTTTGACCATTTTTCAAGCATTTCAACATTCAAAATGGGAGCATCATTATATTGATGTAAGAACGGATATTTACCTTTTATATATACTGGTAACGCCATTGCTCTACTAGGTTGAAAACTTCCCTCATCTACCGGATGACCTATCTTACTCGCTAATACTTTTGTATATTTACGGTACTCGTCTGCGCTTATACACTCACTCAAAGCGATATATAAACGTACTCTAGGACTTTCTGTTCGATGATTAAATGTAGTGTGATACATCCAGGAAACACCTTTTAAAGCCTCTGTTATTGCATCATGTAGCAGTCTCAACTTAGGAACGTCGTCGTAGTCCAGAACTAGGACATCACGATAAATCACATTTTCGTCTTTGCGGTACTTCTTATATTTATTTCCTTTTTCATCAGTACCGTCTTTCATATCACCATATATAGCAACACCACGTGCATACTTATTAATATTATTTTGTGGAATTGATAGTCTATTAACTAACTCGCTCCATTTAGGCTGCGAAAACTGTTTAAACGATCTTGAGTCTAAAGTTCCATACCAAATTACAGAAACTTTGGTATCATATTTTAATTTAATTTCATTCAATTTTTACACCTCTAATGAATAACAGAGCAAAAAATGATATAATATAAATAGAGTATTTAATTAATTTGCTCTTATAAATTATTAATTTATGCGTTATCTGATTTAGTCGCCAAACTATTGTTATCAGGTAACGTTTTTTCTATTTCTTGAAACTTTTTAAGAATATGATCAAACTGTTGCGTATAGAGATGTAGCAAATCAAACATCTGATCATCATGAATGCGTCTCTCGTGGTAAGAAACCCCCTCTTTAATCATTTCATCTTTATTTAAAACATGATTTGTTTCATAAGGATAATGTTCATCAAAATGCCAACCGTGACTATCCTTTAAATCTTTAAATCTATCTTTCAATACTTCTAAATCACTTAATAAATTTTTAGTTTCCCAATTCATTTTTTATTCTCCTCTTCAAAATCGAAATTATTTTCTAGCTCTTGAACGCAAAACTTCATGATATATTCGAGATGTTTTTCTCGACTTATCTCTGTTATTTTTTCAACACCATTTCTTTCTTCGATATGTTCATACGTATCGAATTTATTATTAATACTTATTCTGAGTTGATACTTAATAGCTTCAAGTGTCTCTCTCTGCTTTTTATTCATTTTATTAATCTCCTTTTTTTTGTATTCGTACTTACTCAACAATTGGTAATGTTAAAGTTTGTATTAGTGCAGTTATTGCAATCCCATGAATAAAATCAATAAAGTATGCATATAAGCAGCCAATTGTTATAGCTAGTATTGATAGTAAAATATACAACCTCATTTGTTTCACTCCTTATGAATTTACTTTGATTGAAGTTGAAAATAGATCGTCAATCGGCATTTCAAAATGTTCACTTAACTTTCTTGCCTCTGGCATAGTGAAATCTGCATCTTTACCTATGATTTTCAAACTAAATCTTTGTGGACTTATACACAGTAACTTTGCTAATTGCTTTTGGGTATAACCCCTTTCTTTGTAACAGATGTATAAATTCCAATATTTAATTTTTTGCATAACTTAACCCTCCTATTGTAATTCTTGAATAACACTAAGTTTAAAAATTTTTTCAGGCTTTTCTTTTAAACCTGAAGAGATTTTAACTATAGTATCTAAACTAGGATTATTATTTTGTTCTTCTAACTTGTATATAGTTGTTCGACTAATACCAGTTAGTTTACTTAATTCAGTTATTGTAATACCTTTTCTTTGTCTGATATTTTTGACGTTGTTATTCATGGTTAACACCTCCTGATATAAATATAATCTTTTTTGCTTTTTGTGTCAATTATGAATTACAATATTTTTTAAGAGGTGAAAAAATATGAATGAATTCGGTAATAAGTTGAAAGAACTCAGAGGAGAAAAATCTATCAGAAAAACATCAAAAAATATAGGAATTAGCCACACATATTTAGATAGCTTAGAAAAAGGATATGATCCTAGAACTGGAAAGGAACGAAAACCAACAATTGAAGTAATAAATAAAATCTCTAAATACTATAATTATGACCTTTTCGAACTATTAAATCTTTCTGGATTATTACCATCATTGTCTGAGTTACCTAATACACCACGTGAAGTACAAAAGAAAGTTCTATCAAATATGATAGAAAATATATCGAATGAAAATGAAACAGCGATAAAGAATAACTATAAAAATTTACTAAACAATAAATTAGGGTTCGATGAAACTCAATATTTAAAACATACTTATAATTTTTTAATTACTGAGATGAATGATGTGAATGAAAATGAATATTATTCGACAAATTTTATTATTAAACTAGGTCAACTAATTTCAAATTTATACCATAATAAAAATTCTCAAAATAATGAATATTATCAAGAAATTTTAAATGATTTCGATAAATTTTTAAAAGAATACATAAATATCAAGTAGGTGATTAATATAGAACATAACTTAAATTTATCCCACAATATATATAAAGACGCTAAACGTGGTACTTATTACTTTCGTATTAAATACTATGATAAGAAGAATCAACGTAAAGAAATTAAAAAGAGTGGCTTTAAACAACGTAAAGAAGCGTTGAAGAAATGTAATGAAATTATGGACGAGTTAGAGGGTGTAGGACAGATAAACAAACTGCCCTTTGATAAGCTCGTAGATGAGTATATAGAGTGGTATTCTGCACGTCGCAAGTCATCAAGTGTAAAAGCATTAAAGACACATACAAACAACCATTTGCTACCTTATTTTAAGTCTATGGACGTCTTTAATATGACTACACAAGATGTTATGAAGTTTCAGAATACGAAGTTAAAAGAGGGACACTCTGGAGAGTACCTAAAGAAAATGCACGTGTTCTTAGTATCGTTACTTAACCATGCTATGAAGTTTCATGATCTAAAGCAAAATGTAGCCTCTCTAGTAGGTAACTTTGAAATTGAATCAAATAAGCGTTTGAACTATTGGACATTAGAACAATTCAATCAATTCTATGAGGCTTTAGCTACGCAACAACAAAAGTTATTCTTTAAGCTGTTATTTTACTCTGGTGCACGTAAGGGCGAAATTAGATCCCTCACATGGCGTGATATTAACTACGATGATGAGTTCATACATATAAATAAAACGGACTATCACGGTGAAGTGACAGCCCCTAAAACAAAAGCAGCAATACGTGATATATACTTGCCTGCTCATATGATGAATGATATCAAAGAATATTTAAAATGGTACAAAGAAAACAACATATATAAAGATGATTACGTATTGTTTGGTACATTCTTCAAAGCTTACAGTGAATCAACTATAGATCGTTGGTTTACCAATGCATTAAAAGTGTTAGATGAACAACTGCCAGACGGTCAGACATTTCCCAGAATTGTAATTCATGAGTTAAGACATAGCCATGCGTCTATGCTAGTCAATCATGGTGCAAGTATCATGGTAATAGCACAGCGTTTAGGTCATGCTGATAGTAATGAAGTATATAACCGATACGGTCATTTGTACCCTAGTACTCAGAAAGAAATAGTTAAATACTTATAAGGAGACATATATGAAAATATTTAATTGGAATATTATTAATGAAACTGGTTTCGATATAACTTGTGACTACTTTTCAAAAGATATAATCATTGTTGATAAAGCAACAAATAGACAACTCGTATACTTTAAGTACAATATTAAAGAAGATATTTATACTGAAGATGAAAAGGTTCATAAAGTAATTACACAAATTAATACTATGGATAAATCAATCACGATTTATGATAATATTGCGTCCTAATTATAGGGCGCTTTTTATGTGCTGGGGCATATCTGGGGCAATATTGGGGCAACAAAAACAAAAAGCCTACAACCACAAGGGTTGCAGGCTATATAATGGAGACGGCGGGATTCGAACCCGCGTCCAGAGGTCCTGATACAAATCTTTCTACGTGTGTAGTTTATTGATAATTTTCGCATCATGCTAAGCAATAAACAACCAACATGATGCTAGCTTGATTATAGTTCATCTAAACAGACTTCAAGCGGCAGTGTTTAGCATATCCTACTAGGGTTGAATCGCGTTAACAGCACGTAGGAGATGCTGTTAGGCGATGCAGTGGCTATTACGCAGCTACTGCGAAATTATTGTTTGATTTGTCAGTTATATTTAACCGAAATGTGTTGATGACGGAGCCAACCCTCCGACACGCTTAATAAGCTCGGGGGACCCCTGTCGAATCCAAGAACGTCCCCTCAATTCAAATCAATCTAACAAAATATTGATTAAATCATCAATAAAACAATTTGACACTGCAAACAATCATATCAAAGATGGCCCGATTAAGCAATGATATTGCTTAATAACGGGCTTTAACTGCGCGATCAATATCTCGTTTTACCGCTTTTTCTTTAAGTGCTTGACGTTTGTCGTATTTCTTTTTACCTCTAGCAACACCTAATAAAACTTTACATTGACCATGTTTTAAATATAACTTCAACGGAATAATAGAATAACCTATTTCTCGTGTACGTTCACCTAATTTTTGAATTTCTTTTTTGTGCAAGAGTAATTTACGTGTACGTAAAGGGTCATGATTAAAACGGTTCCCTTCTTCATATGGTGCAATATGCATATTATTCAGGTACATTTCGCCTCGTCTCACTTGCGCAAAGCTATCTTTTAAATTGGCACTACCACGACGTATGGATTTAATTTCAGTACCTCTTAAAGCAATCCCCGCTTCAATTGTATCTTCAATATTGTAGTCATGTCTTGCTTTACGGTTTTCAGCTAACGTACCTGGTGATTTTGATTTTTTCTTAGCCACTATTACTCACCTCATCTTTGCTGACTATTTTTTCTTTCGACGTGATTTCTTCTTCACACTTTTATCTTTATAAAAAGGTTTGTGGTGCGTATTACCTTGTTTATCTTTTTTACGAGCATTTTTACCTTTACGTTGCTTACGCTTTTTCTTTTTACCTTTACCATTACGATCACTTTTAGTATGGTCTAAAGACTTGCCACGTGTTTTAGCTTGAATGGTTTTCTCACGAGCAGGTCGTTGTGATGATGTCTTTTTAGGTAATGGCATGCCAACAATTTGGAAATCTATCATGCGTTCTTCCACATCAACATGTGTCACTTTAACTTTGACCTCATCACCAATGCGAAAGACTTTTGCTTGACGTTCACCGATTAGTGCCATTTGTCGTTCATCAAAATGATAATAATCGTCTGTCATATTAGCGATATGAACCATACCCTCAATAGTATTAGGTAATTCTATAAACATACCAAAATTAGCAACCGAGCTAATGATACCTTCAAATTCATCACCAATATGTTGAATCATATACTCAGCTTTTTTCAATTCATCAGTATCACGTTCGGCTTCAATGGCACGACGTTCACGTTGTGATGTGTGTTCGGCTAATTCTGGCAACGTCTCTACCCAATGATGTATTTCTTTCTTATCCATGGAATTCTCTATTAAATATTTACGAATTAATCTATGCACTGTTAAATCAGGATAACGGCGTATTGGAGACGTAAAGTGAGTATAGTACTCAGCAGACAAACCAAAATGCCCTAAATTAACATCATCATAATGTGCTTGTTGCATAGAACGTAACATCATCGTTGAAATAACCATTTGTTCCGGTCTACCTTCAACTTCTTCTTGAATGTTTTGTAATGTTGTCGGATGAATATCTTCACCTGTACCTTTAATCATTATACCGAAATTGGTAATAAAGTCGAAGAACTGTCTTAATCGGTCGGATTTTGGTTGTTCATGAACACGATAAATAAATGGTACTTCCAATTTATTGAAGTGTTCAGCTACTGTTTCATTGGCTGCTAACATGAACGATTCAATTAAACGTTCTCCTTCGCCGCGTTCTCTCATTAGCACTTCTGTTGGAATACCTTCGTCATTCACAAGTACTTTCGCTTCATTAATATCAAAATCAATTTCTCCACGACGTTTACGCATACGAATTAATCTATTTGATAAATCTTGCGCTAAATCTAACATAGGTGTTAAATCTTTATATTGTGAACGTATTTCAGAATCTTGATCAGTGATAATTTTGTTAACAGCATCATATGTCATTCTGTAGTTTGAATGTATTACACTATCAAAGATTTCATGTTTTACAACTTCGCCTCGTTCATTTATTTCCATTCGACAACTTAATGTTAAACGATCTTCTTCCGGATTTAATGAGCATATTCCATTACTTAGACGATGTGGAATCATCGGGATTACTCGATCGACAAGATACACACTTGTCGCACGATCATATGCTTCTTTATCTAAAGCTGAGCCTTCTTTTACATAGTAACTTACATCTGCAATACTAACTGTAAGCTCGGTGTTGCCATTTTTTAATTTTTTTACAGCAATGGCATCATCTAAATCTTTAGCATCTGCACCATCTATAGTGATTGTTAATTCATCTCTTAAATCACGACGCCCTTCGATTTCAGAGGGTTCTATTACATCCGGTACTTCTTCAGCTTCTTGTAATACAGCATCTGGAAACTCGATTTCTATTCCATGCTGGTAAATGATGGAAAGTATATCTACACCTGGATCATTTTTATGACCTAATATTGCTGAAACGTGGCCTTCTGGATTGTCTGTACTATCGGCATACTTCGTAATTTGTACTAATACTTTATGCCCATCTATAGCACCTAAATTTTGTCCTTTA
Organism: Staphylococcus sp. HMSC068G11; assembly: GCF_001815825.1. Classification (NCBI taxonomy): domain Bacteria; kingdom Bacillati; phylum Bacillota; class Bacilli; order Caryophanales; family Staphylococcaceae; genus Staphylococcus; species Staphylococcus sp. HMSC068G11. Next base: position 279,270 of record NZ_KV822090.1, on the reverse strand, counting down.
GGTATAAAGATATCTTGCATTATACGTTTGTCATCCGGTAATACAAAACCAAAATGCTTTGCTTCGCTATACGTTCCAACAACTTGTGTAACTGAATGCTTTTCAATAGATTTTACTTCACCTTCAATTTTACCTTTATGTTCTCCACGAGATTTTTGAATTTCCACGATGACGGTATCTCCATCTAATGCTCTATTAATTTTAGTTGGTGGAATAAAAATATCGTCCATCTCGTCATCTTCAGGTCTTAAAAAAGCAAAGCCTTTTTTATTTTGACTTAACGTTCCTTTGATTAGTTTTGAATTTGTTTTGTTGGATTGTTTACGTTGATATCTGTCTGTTCTTGTACGTTCAATTAAACCAGACTGTTCTAATTCAACGAGTATTTTAATTAAATCTCTAAATGAGTCGGCACTGTTTAAACCTAACGCATCTTGAAAGTCAGATACTGACATGGGTTCATAGTCAGGTTGTTTTATCATTTCTTCGATGGATTGCTTTAAATTCATTATGCCCCTCCTTTCTCTCCTACATCTTTATTTTTTACTCTGTCCATTCCAATGATTCTAAAAATTGATATACATCTTCAAAGACTTTCTCTTTTTCTTTATCAATGGTAATCACATGACCTGAATGTTGATACCATTTGATTTCTTTCTCATCAGAATCGACATGATTATATATATAATTTGCTGATTGAGGATCAATCATTGTATCTTGTTCTGCTTGTACGACAAGTATTGGATCAATTACTTCATCGACATGTTCTTTAACTCCATTTAGTGTGTCACTCAGTTCTTTCAGTGTTTCAGTTGGATGAAATTGTTCCATTTCTTGATCAATTGTTTGTTGATCTTTGCCTTCATATTTTTTAAAGTTACGTGCATATTCAAGAAATCCTTCATAAATCGAACCTTCTGTTTTATTCTCCATAGGTGCACACATAGTTATAATCCCCTTCACGTCACGATTTAAACTTAGTTTTAATGCGAAGGCGCCGCCTAATGATAAACCAGCTACTGCTATTTCTTCGTAACCTTGGTCTACTAAATAATCATAACCATCTAAAACATCTTTAAACCAAACAAAAGGGCTAGATTTTAATATTTCTTCTGGAGGCGCTGCATGTCCTTCATATTGTGGAGCATAAGATGTATAGCCCTTTTTTTGAAGGTAACGCCCAAGTTGTCTTACATCAGCAGAGTTACCTGTGAAGCCGTGAAGAAGTAACACTGCACGTTTACCTTCTTCAAAAAAGAATGGTTTTGGTAGTTTAATTTGCATGATTAAAATCCCTCTCCCTTATGATAAGTACTCAATCTATCCTAAATAAGTTAAGTCTTTCATTATATTAGATATATTTAAAAACTCTTCATTATTATCAAAATGACTTGATAAATCATTATTCCCTTTAACATATGATTTAAAAACATGGTTGTCTTAATTATAAAATAAAAAAGTCCGACAAGTATATCGTCGGACTCAGGCTGATAATACTTAATAGCAAATGTGATTCATTTGCCCTATCATTTATCAGTCTTGGTTAAGATTCATTTACTTCATTAAAACAAATATAATATTCTCTACATACCTAAGTAACTAATACAAAACATAAGTACAAAGAATAAAATAGCTAAAATTATTGTTAATCTATGCAAGAATAAATCGACGCCACGTTGTTTTTGTTTACCAAACAATTGTTCAGCGCCACCACTAATAGCACCTGAAAGTCCATTACTTTTACCTTCTTGGAGTAATACAACAGTCACTAATGCAATACAATCTATTATTAATAAAACGATGATTAATGTATGCATAAAAATTGTCCTCCGTTCATTATATACGAAAGAAATTATAACACATCTTTATTGATGTAATCAAACTTCTATCTATTGAAAGTACTTTTACGTTTAATAGAAACAACTAGCATATAAATTGCTAGAATAATAGATCCAATCACTACAATTAAAATTGGTAAAACTGCAAGTACATTTTTTACATCTAAAATACCTTGAATAAATAAGTAAAGATTTACGAGTGTAAATAGTGCATTAGAAATATATACGGCAAACATAAACCACCATAAATATGGATGGCGATTCCAGAAAGCAACAGTACCTGCCAAATAAGCTAAAATGTACATAATGCCAGTGTATCGGTCACTATTTAAAATGTTTTTTACTGCTGTATCTGATGTTTTTTGACCAGCTAAAGATAAAATTGATTTAGCTGTTGATTCATCTAATACAATAAAGTGGTGAAGGATAAGTAAAATACAAAACACTAATGAACTTATCGCAATTAAACGTCCAGTTCTTATTTCTTTAGCATTTGAGTCTGTCATAATTGTACTCCTTTTACAAAATTACTCACATTATTATATCAGTTTACATTAATAATTTAAAATGTACTTAACTAAAAAAGCCCGTTGCAGCCTCAACTCTGCAACGGACAATTCAATTAAGATATTAAATCATAAGCGTGAACTCTTATAAAAATTAAAGAGATATTATTTATCTAAATTGTAGAAAGATTTAATTCCTTCAAATTTAGCTGTTTCGTATAATTCATCTTCAATACGTAATAATTGATTGTATTTAGCAATACGGTCAGTTCTAGATAATGAACCTGTTTTAATTTGACCTGCATTTGTAGCAACTGCGATATCAGCAATTGTAGTATCTTCAGTTTCACCAGAACGGTGAGATACAACCGCAGTATATCCAGCTTTTTGAGCCATTTCAATAGCATCGAATGTTTCAGTTAATGTACCGATTTGGTTTACTTTGATTAAGATTGAGTTACCAATACCTTGTTCGATACCTTTAGATAAAATTTCAGTGTTAGTTACGAATAAATCATCACCAACTAATTGAACTTTATCACCGATACGATCAGTTAATTGTTTCCAACCTTCCCAATCGTTTTCATCCATACCATCTTCAATAGTGATGATTGGATATTTACCAATTAATTCTTCTAAGTAGTCAACTTGCTCTGCTGCACTGCGTTTAGCGCCGTGTTCACCTTCGAATTTAGTGTAATCATAAACACCATTTTCGTAGAATTCAGAAGAAGCACAGTCAAATCCTAAGAATACATCTTCACCTGGTTTGTATCCTGCTTTTTCGATAGCTTTAATAATAGTTTCAACAGCGTCTTCAGTACCTTCAAATCTAGGAGCGAAACCACCTTCATCACCTACTGCAGTTTCTAAACCGCGTTCACTTAAGATTGATTTAAGGTTATGGAAGATTTCCGCACCCCAACGTAATGATTCTTTGAATGATTCTGCACCTACAGGTAAAATCATGAACTCTTGGAAAGCAATTGGTGCATCTGAGTGAGAACCACCATTAACAATATTCATCATAGGCACTGGTAATTGTTTACCATTGAATCCACCTAAATATTTATATAATGGTTGACCTAATAAATCAGCAGCTGCACGAGCTACGGCAATAGAAACACCTAAAATTGCATTTGCACCTAATTTACCTTTGTTGTGTGTACCGTCTAATTGAATCATCATTTTGTCAATAGATACTTGATCTAAAACTGAAAATTCACCTTCAACGATTTCTGGTGCGATCATTTCGTTAACATTTTCTACCGCTTTAGTCACACCTTTACCTAAATAACGTGATTTATCTCCATCACGTAATTCAACTGCTTCATGTTCACCAGTAGAAGCACCAGAAGGTACTAATGCACGTCCGAAAGCACCGCTTTCAGTTAATACTTCAACTTCAACTGTTGGGTTACCACGTGAGTCTAAGACTTCGCGAGCGTAAACATCTGTAATAATTGGCATGTTTAATATCTCCTTTAATTATATTATATGACTATTATAGCCTTTTTCTAAACTTTTATAAAATGATAATACATATAAAATCAAGAAAATTTGAACATCTATACGTTGCTGTAAATTCTTAACCTTAATGCATCTATACTAATGTTTAATCAATGATTCACCTGTCATTTCAGATGGTTGCTTAACGTTTAATAAATCTAATAATGTCGGCGCTAAATCTCCTAAGCGTCCAGTTTCTCTTAATGTAACACCGTCTTTAGTTACAATAACTGGAACAGGATTAGTTGTGTGTGTCGTCATGGGTTGGTCGTCATCAGTTAACACTTGATCTGAGTTACCGTGATCTGCAGTGATGATGGCATGACCACCCATATCAATAATTTTGTCAACGACTTCACCAAGACACTCATCTACTGCTTCGATTGCTTTAATTGTTGGTTCTAGCATACCACTATGTCCAACCATATCTGGGTTAGCAAAGTTCAATAGAATTAAATCTAAGTCACCTTTATCTAACTCTTCTAATAATGCATCTTTAACTTCATATGCACTCATCTCAGGTTTCAAATCGTAAGTCGCTACTTTAGGAGAATCGATGAGTCTACGACGTTCTCCTTCAAATTCTTCATTTCGTCCACCACTCATAAAGTATGTTACATGTGGATACTTTTCAGTTTCAGCGATACGTAATTGTTTCAAGCCATTATCTTGAGCAACTTCACCGATTGTATTATTTAAGTCAACTTTTTCAAATACAATTTCAGCATCTACATTGTCATTATATTTCGTGAATGTAGCGTAGAATAAGTTGTCCACTTGTTCAACTTTAAATCCATCAAACGCTTTATTAGTAAAGATTTCTGAAAGTTGAGCTGCTCTATCTGGACGGAAATTATAGAAGATTACTGCGTCACCGTCGTTCACACCATCATTTTGGCCCTCAACTATAAACGGTTCGACGAATTCATCAGTCACATCATTTTTGTAATTAGCTTCAACGCCTGCTTTAGCTGAAGTAAATGTAGGACCTTCAAAGTTACGAATAGCATTATATGCACGTTCCTCACGATCCCAACGCTTGTCACGATCCATAGCATAATAACGTCCTGAAACCGAAGCGAATTGACCTACACCTAATTCCTTAAATTTATCTTCAGTTTCCTCTATATATTTCAAAGCAGATTTTTGATCAACATCACGACCATCTAAAAATGCGTGGACATATACTTTATCTATTCCTTGCTTTTTAGCTAATTCTAAAATAGCAAATAGATGCTTATAATGACTGTGTACACCACCATCAGAAAGCAATCCGAATACATGAAGTGCAGAGTCATTGTCTTTAACATGTTTAACAGCGTTATTTAATACAGTATTATCGAAGAATTCTCCGTCTTCAATCGATTTATTAATACGAGTTAAACTTTGATATACGATGCGTCCTGCACCAATATTCATATGTCCTACTTCAGAGTTACCCATTTGACCTTCAGGAAGACCTACATCTAAGCCACTTGCTTCTATTTGTGTTGTAGGATATTTTTCATAATATCGATCAAAATTAGGTTTGTGTGCTTGCTTAACTGCATTGCCATGTTCACTTTCACGATTTGCAAAACCATCTAAGATGATTAAGGCAGTTGGTTGTTTTGCCATAATTATTTTGCACCTTCTAACAATTGTACGAAATCTTCAACTTTTAATGATGCGCCACCTACTAGAGCACCATCGATATCTGATTGAGCCATATATTCTTTAATGTTATTAGGTTTAACACTACCACCATATTGAATACGTGTAGCGTCAGCAACCTCTTGACTAGATAAGTCAGCTAATGTTTGACGTACGTGAGCACACATTTCATTTGCATCTTCAGATGTAGATGACTTACCAGTACCGATAGCCCAAATTGGTTCATATGCAATAACAACTTCTTTAAGTTGATCATCTGATAAACCTTCGACAGCTTTTTTCACTTGATTACCTACGATTTCATTTGCTTTACCAGCTTCACGTTCTTCATCAGATTCACCTACACAAATAATAGGTGTCATACCGTGATTGAAGATAGCATGCGCTTTTTTGTTTACTTCTTCGTCAGTTTCGTGGAAATAGTCACGACGCTCTGAGTGACCAATCACTACATATTTAACACCTAATTCAGATAATGCTACTGGTGAAGTTTCTCCAGTATAAGCACCACTTTCTTCAAAGTAAGCGTTTTGTGCTCCAATTTTTAACCCTTTTGCTTTACCATCTTTAACAGCTGTTACTAAAGCGTCTAATTGGATTGTTGGTGCACAAATAACTGATTCTACTTCTTTAGGATCAGGTAATGTTGGTAATTCGTTTACAAAGTCTTTAGCTTCTTGAACTGTTTTATTCATTTTCCAGTTTCCGGCTATAATTGGTGTTCTCATTCATTACACTCCTTAATTTTTAGTGTTAAATTTGTAAGCTTTTATCCAAATACTTGCTTATTTCGAAATAAACATTGAAAGCAAAAATAACTTTCTGTTGTTTTATTCCCACATCAAAGTATTTAAAAACTTATTTATCATTAATAGCTTTTATACCAGGTAATTCTTTACCTTCTAAGTATTCTAATGATGCTCCTCCACCAGTAGAGATATGTGTGAAGTCATCTTCGAAACCTAATGAAATTGCTGCTGCGGCAGAGTCACCACCACCAATAATAGTAGTAGCGTCTTCCAATTTAGCAATAGACTCACATACACCGATTGTACCTTTAGCAAAATTACTAAATTCAAATACACCCATAGGTCCATTCCATACTACAGTATGTGCACCTTGTAATTCTTTATTAAATAATTCTACTGTTTTAGGCCCAATATCCATTGCTTCTTGATCTGAAGGGATTTCATTGATAGATACTTCTGTGATTTTTGCATCATTAGAAAATTCTTTAGCGATTTTACAATCTACAGGTAATACTATTTGATCGCCATTATTCTCTAACAAGTCTTTAGCAAAATCAATTTTATCTTCTTCCAATAATGAAAGACCTATTTCCTTACCTTGCGCTTTAATAAACGTATAAGCCATACCGCCACCGATTAAGATTTTATCTGCGATATTAACTAAATTTTTGATAACATTAATTTTATCTGAAACTTTAGCGCCACCTAAAATAGCAACTACTGGTTTTTGTGGATCATTCACTACGCCACCAATAAATTTAATTTCTTTTTCCATTAAATAACCAGCTGCTGTTTCTAGATGAGTAGAAATACCTACGTTTGACGCATGTTCACGGTGCGCTGTACCAAATGCATCATTAACAAATACATCACCTAATGACGCCCAATATTTACCTAATTCAGGATCATTTTTAGACTCTTTTTTACCATCTAAATCTTCGAAACGTGTATTTTCAACTAATAAAACATCGCCTTCATTTAAGTTTTCAATTGCTGTTTCAAGTTTTTCGCCACGTGTTTCAGGAACGAATATAACTTCTTTACCTAATTGCTTAGATAAGTTTTCAGCAACAGGCTTAAGTGAAAGTCCTTCTTTATCACTTTCTTCTTTAACTTTACCTAAGTGAGAGAATAAAACTAATTTACCACCTTGTTCAATAATGTATTTGATTGTTGGTAATGCTTGAACAATTCTGTTGTCATTAGTGATTTCACCATCTTTAATTGGAACGTTAAAATCAGCGCGCTCAAGAACAACTTTACCTTTTAAATCTAAGTCTGAAACGATTTTTTTAGCCATTATCTATTTCCTCCTTCGTATAGGAAAACTTTATATAAAAATAAGCGGAGAAGCGTATGTGCTCCCCGCTTACTCATAAGCTTATATATCTAATTAAACAGTACAGAGCACTAGTCAAATTATGAACGTATAGAAGAGCTTTACACTCTTCACGCTATAACTTTAAATAACGTGCTTATCCGTTAAGCTTCAATTATTTAGAAAGTTCAGCTAAGTGAGCTAATGTACGTACTAATTGAGCAGTGTAAGACATTTCATTGTCGTACCAAGCTGCAACTTTAACTAATTGACGATCTCCAACAGTCATAACACGAGTTTGAGTCGCATCGAATAATGAACCGTAAGTCATACCAACGATATCAGAAGATACGATTTCGTCTTCAGTGTAACCGAATGATTCGTCTGAAGCTTGTTTCATAGCACTGTTAACTTGGTCAACAGTTACATCTTGTTTGTCTAATACTACAGTTAATTCAGTTAAAGAACCAGTAGCAACTGGAACACGTTGTGCTCCACCGTCTAATTTACCATCGATTTCTGGAATAACTTTACCGATAGCTTTAGCAGCACCTGTTGAGTTAGGGATAATATTTTCTGCTGCTGCACGTGCACGACGTTTGTCACCTTTTCTGTGAGGTGCGTCTTGTGTATTTTGGTCACCAGTGTAAGCGTGAATTGTAGTCATGAAACCTTCAACTAAACCGAATTCATCACTTAAAACTTTTGCAACTGGTGCTAATGAGTTAGTAGTACAAGAAGCACCTGAAACAACTGTTTCTGAACCATCTAATGTGTCATGGTTAGTGTTGAATACGATTGTTTTTACATCACCTTTAGCTGGAGCTGAGATTAATACTTTTTTAGCACCTGCATCGATGTGAGCTTGTGCTTTTTCTTTATCAGTATAGAAACCAGTACATTCTAATACTACGTCGATATCTAAATCGCCCCATGGTAATTTACCAGCATCTGGTTCATCGAATGATTTAATTTCTTTACCGTTAACACGGAATCCACCTTCGATAACTTCAACTTCTCCAGTGAAACGACCTTGCATAGTATCGTATTTTAATAAATGAGCTAACATATCGTCATCTGTTAAGTCGTTAACTGCAACTACTTCAAGACCTTCTACATCTTGAATTCTTCTGAATGCTAAACGACCAATTCTACCAAAACCATTAATTGCTACTTTAATTGCCATTATAATGGCCTCCTTTAAAATGATATTTAAAAAGTATTAAACTTTTTATTACTATTGTAAAATGACTTTTGCTGCGGCTTCATCTGTAATCAATACAGTGTTTTCCGGTGCAATTGAAAGATAAGCTTTAATAGCTTCTCCTTTTGATTGTCCACCAGCAACCGCAAAAATAAACTCTTTGTTCTCAAGATTCTCTAGCTGAAGGCCAATCGTTTTGACCTTATGAACTATTTGACCCTGAGCGTCAAAATAATATCCAAAAGCTTCTCCAACGGCTTGATGATGTTGAAGGTTATCAATCACATCTTGAGATGATTGACGTCGATGCGCCATCTTCAGCGCATCACCAATGCCGTGTATTGTTATATTAGCTTGCTTGATTTTATCCAGTGTATGCATGACAGAAGGTTCCAACATTAACGTATCGTATGTGGACTCACTCACGTTGTCTGGGACATAGAGTGTTGTGTAATAACCACCAGCTTGTTGGGCCATACTCGAAGCGATTGTATTCGCTTGATAAACGACATTTTCTCCAAGTCCACCTCTAGCTGGAACAAAGAATACGTTAAAAGGTAATAAATGTATCGACTCACTAACGCACGCCATTGTTGAACCACCAGTTACAGATACAATAGCATCTTCATAAAGTATACCTTCTAAAAGTTGCCCAGCCTGTTGACCCATTTCACGTTTTACAGTTCGGTTAGAATCGGAATCTCCTGGAATGACATGTACATCTTTAATATGAAATTTATCTTTGATAGCTCTAGCCAATTTATGGTCATCGCTATAAACGTTAAAGTATTCACCTAGTTGTGCTAATACTTCAGTACCTTCATTAGTAATTTCCATTCCCGTAGGCTTGACACGAATTAATTCTTGCTTCTTTAACATATCTGTTTCAGACCGTAATACTCTCTCAGTCATATCCATATGTTCACTTAGACTTCGTCTTCCTACAGGTTGATTTTGAGAGATAGTAGATAAAATATAAAAGCGTCTATACATCTTATCAATAAGATCAGGTATAAGCTTTTGTTGAACTTTAATTAAGTCTTTCACTACTACCTTCCTCCTTATATCTTTGTAACAAAGGTACCTGAGAGGCAATCATAACTAAGCTTTGACTTTTTAAGTCCCGCCTGGGACAAAATCTAACCTCTTTACACTTGCAATACTACTATTACGTATTATAAATTGCAAGTGAATTCACTCATTTTCTAAGTTAAATTATAAAAGTTTGAAGGAAAACGATTACAAACAAAGTATAGGCCTCATTCTTGTATAGTAATTTAATTAATCTTCGCTGTTTAAATTACTCTACCCAAATTAAATTTTATTCATACATTTGTTTTATTTAGTTGTTATGATTAACTATAATTTAAATATGAATAAAACTAGAGTGAGGTAAAACAATGTCGAATTATAATCATTCTGACGAAAAAATCGAAGTTATAGATCCGAGTGATGATAGATATAAAAGAGATGATTATTTTAATAAAAATTCATCTCAAAATAATCAAAATTTAAAAACTTTTAATCAAACTTATTCTTATAGTTGCACTCATTCAGGATGCGGCTGTATGTTAGGCTGTTTAACTATTTCACTTATTTCATTCTTACTTTCATTACTAATTTTTTGGATTATATAAATATAAAAAGGGTGGGACTGAATTCATTTTGAATTCGAAGTCCCACCCACTGGGTTAACTCGAGTTAATAAAGATTAAAATGAACAAATCATGACTTACTGAAGTGACCTTAAACCTGTTTTTAGGAATAGTCACAAGATGAACTTTACAGAAATTTTTATGTTCTTTCTTATTAATCCTTTTTTGAGCTTTGAGAATTTTGATTGTTATTATTTTGTTTTTGTGTATTTTGTCCTGAACTAGCATTTTGATTGCCACTATTTCCATTGTTTTGTGGTCTGGTTGACTGTGTTTGATTTGATTTATTTTGGGTGCTTTGACGATTTGCTGATGACTGGTTAGATTTATTTTGTTGTGGCTTTTGTTGTGTTGGCGATTGATCTTTTTGACTTGGGCTTTCTTTAGAATTTGAACTGTCTTGTCTAGATTTTTTTCTTTCGTCAGTTTTTGGCTCTTTTGCTCTCTTTTCTCCTGTTTGTGGATTTTGTTTCACCGGAGTTTGAGTCGTAGGTCTTTGTGGCGTTTGAACAGTTTGCTGCGTTTGTTGAGTTTGAGGAACTTGTTGCGTTTGTTGTGTATTATTCTTTTTTTCTTCCTCCGATTTTTTGTCTTTTTTTTCCTTTTTATCTTTATCGTCCTTTTTCTTTTCTTGCTGTGTTGTTTTATCATTGAGTCGTTCGTTGCCTTTTTTTGAACTATCGACAAATGAGTAAATACCAAATGCTAAACCTATTAATAATAGCAATACTACAATCGCACTAATAAATTTGGAGATACCGCTCATCTTGTTTACCTCTCTTTCATTCTTAAACATTAAATTTATCTCAAAAACAATACTATTGAATCATTGTAAAAAATCAAATCTTAACTATTTTCAATAATTAAAAGTAGTATTTCCCTAAAATTATTTTCAACAGAACTTTTGGTAATAATTAAATAACAAAGTCTAATGAGATTATATAATAGTGATATTTGAGTTTAATCAATCAATACAACTTTATATTTAATTATCTCATACATGATAACATCATACTGATTGATTAACATCATTTTTAAATAACTTAATCAAATCTTAACACGAGTGTTCGTAGATTTACCTATTACATTTACTTGTGCAAAATAATTCACAACGTCATTTAAAAAAGTTTAAAATAAATAGTGATATAAAATGAAACTATTTCACAAGTATAAAAAGTAGAATTAGTTTTAACTTCTTTTTTTATCGTTTTTTAATTATTAAAAAAACTCCTATAGCTATAACATAGATACTTTAATTTATTACCACGTTAACCTTTTATTTTACGGAATAAACAATATTAAGAATGTACTCTTTTATACAGTATTTACTATTAAATGGGGTATATGTATTTTAGAATAAAAAAAGGATCCATACGTTGCTCGCACGGATCCACTACTAAAGGGAGTCAAAATTTACCTTCGTCAGTATATTATGGGGTATACTCATACTAATTAAGAGATGTTTAATTAATTATCGAAGGTACAATTTTATTATAACTAATCTGTTTTTATTTTAAATGCATATTAAAAAAAGTCTTTGACATCTTATTGGATAAAAAATGTATAAAATATGAATAATAATAATAACTATCAATAGATGACAGCTTTTTATTTTCAGACGAGGTGAAACTATGAAACGCTATTTAATCACTGGTGGAACTGGCATGGTCGGTTCACACTTAGTCAATGAAATTAAACAAACCGATGCACATATTACAATTTTAACCAGACAGGATAAAACTTCTAATCATCCCAAAATCACGTATATCAACTGGTCAAAAGAGGGATGGCAACATCAAGTACCAGACATAGATATTGTTATTAATTTAGCTGGTGCAACGTTGAATAAACGTTGGACACCTTCCCACAAACAAGCGATGATGCTTAGTCGTATTCAATCAACGCAAACACTATTTGAACTTTTTGAAACACGTGAACACAAACCAGAAGTTTTATTTAACGCAAGTGCAATGGGCTACTACCCTCCAGATTTATTTACAAGTTATACCGAGTTATATCAAACACTTCCATTTGATTTCTTATCAGAAATTGTATACCAATGGGAACGTTTTGCGAATAAATTTAAGCAATTCGGTACACGTGTCGTTTTAGGTCGATTCGGCCTTATTCTATCAGACGATGGTGGCGCTCTTGAAATGATGGAACTTCCGTATCGTTTATATGTTGGGGGAAAACTCGGCTCTGGAAGACAATGGTACTCGTGGATTCATATCGATGACTTAATTAGAGGTATTTTATTTACTATCAATCATGATAACGCTGAAGGTCCATTTAATTTAACTGCACCTATTCCTGAAAGACAAAATTTATTTGGTTATACTTTAGCACGTGCGATGCATAAACCACATGAAACGTGGACACCTAAATTGATACTCCGTACAGTGTTAGGTCAGATGTCTACTGTCATATTAGATACACAAAAAGTACTTCCAAATAAATTACATGCACTAGGTTTTGAGTTTAAGTATAATAATTTAAGAAATGCTTTAGATGATTTAATTAAAGCTTAAGAATTACATCGTAAGAAGAAGGGGTATAAAATGAAAGATACTCAATTAACATATATATTATTAATCATTGCGAGTGTTTTATTAATTGCAAATGGTATATTTGCATTTGAACGTACGTTATCAATGATATTAATGTCAATATTATTTATATCAGTTGGAATCATTTTATTATCAACAACATTGAATACCATGTATCAATCATCAAAACACTCCAAACGTTAAATTTCATCGTTTTAAAGAAATAATCATTGCATTCTAAATCTACATTCATATATTATTTAAAATAAAATCCCTAGTAGACAAATGATAAAATATACATTATCGTCTACTAGGGTTTTGTGTATTAATCAATAATCATGCAACGTTTATTTTATTATTTTTCTGGCTCCATTACTTCATCAATTAATCCATATTCTTTAGCTTCTGCAGCTGTTAAGAAGTTGTCGCGATCAGTATCTTGTTGAATTTTTTCAATAGATTGACCTGTACGTTCTGATAAAATACGATTTAATTTTTCACGTGTTTTTAAAATATGATTTGCTGCAATCTCAATTTCAGTTGCTTGTCCTTGTGCACCACCTAAAGGTTGGTGAATCATAACTTCAGCATTAGGTAGCGCAAATCGTTTACCTTTTGCACCTGCTGCTAACAGGAATGAACCCATAGACGCTGCCATACCAATACAGATTGTTTGTACGTCTGGTTTGATATGTTGGATAGTATCATAAATAGCAAATCCAGCAGTTACACTGCCACCCGGTGAATTAATATATAAATAAATATCCTTTTCAGAATCTTGTGCTTGCAAGAATAATAATTGTGACACAATAGAGTTAGCTACGTTATCATCAATTTGAGAACCTAGCATGATAATACGGTCTTTCAATAAACGTGAATATATATCATACGCACGTTCACCGCGGTTAGTTGTTTCAATAACTGTAGGAATTAAATTCATTTATTTTTCCTCCTTATAATAACTGTTAAAATTATTTTACCTTAAAAGTCAAAAATGGTCAAAGATTAAGCTTATTAATCAAAAATTCAATTTGACGCTTAACCTTTTCATTTGTAAACTAGAATTATCGTTTTTATTGTACCGTCATTATTGAACGACGTACAGAAATGTGATTATTTCACTATTTACCCCTCGTAGTGTAATGGATAACACATAAGATTCCGGTTCTTAAAATAGAGGTTCGATTCCTCTCGAGGGGGTTGCTTAATAATGTTGAGATTTTAATGTCTGAGATTATTTGTAATTTCAGTCTTAAAATCTCATTTTTTATAATTCAATTTGGTCACCATTTCTTATTTTATCCGCTAATTCATTCAACTTTCTTAAACGGTGATTCATACCTGATTTAGATATAGGCCCTGTAGAAACCATCTCACCCAATTCTTTTAAAGATATTTCTTGATGTTCCACTCTGAGCTTCGCTACTTCTCTCAAACGATCAGGTAAATTTTCAAGGCCAATCTCTTCATCAATTAATTGTATACTTTCTACCTGTTTCATTGCTGCGCTAACAGTTTTATTAAGATTTGCTGTTTCACAATTAACGAGACGATTAACCGAATTACGCATATCACGGACAATTCTTACATCTTCAAACTTTAGTAATGCTTGATAGCCACCAATCAAACTAAGAAAGTCAGAAATTTTTTCAGCTTCTTTAAGATATGCAATACTCCCTTTTTTACGTTCCAAATGTTTCGCATTGAGTTCATAACTATTCATCAATTTAGTAAGACCTTCGGAATGATCTTCATATTGTGAAAAAATTTCGAGATGATATGAAGATGTTTCAGGGTTATTTACAGAACCACCTGCTAAGAAAGCCCCTCTTAAATAACTTCTTTTCATTTCATCATCTTTAATCATATCCGGATCAATATCGTGAGTAAAAACTCCCTCTTTTAAAATACCTAAATCATTCAGTATTTCTTTTGCTAACATCTTTGTTCGACATATATAAATATTGTTTTTTTTCAATTTCATCTTTTTTCTAACTAAAATTTCAACTTCAACATTAAATATACGTTTGATAAGAGAGTAAATTCGACGAGCTGTTGTCGCATTTTCTGTCTGTACATTAATTACAAACTGTTGATTTGATAGACTAAGCGCGCCATTCATGCGAATTAATGCACTGAGCTCTGCTTTTGCATTTGATTCGTCAACTTCTATGCGTGTTAGTTCATTTTTCATATCTGATGCAAAGCTCATTGAACACTCATCCTTCCTAATCCATTTTTCTATTCTTATTTATAGTATCGCTAATGAGGTGTAAAGTTTTTCTAATTCTAAACACACACTTAAGCTATCATATCATAAACTACGATTTCGCTTATAATTATTTCTTTTTATCACTAGGAGTAAAGCGAATTGTACTTGTTAAATCTAAGGCAAGTTCATAAATCATTTTTGATAATACTTTTGTGTTATGTCTGACATAGTGTTCATTAGATATTTCAACTAAATTAGACGCCGTTAAAACTCTAATTCCACTATCTTTTAATTGTTCTTTATGTACTGCTACTGGTTTTGAATTCTTTTCTTCATATCGTTGTAAAACATCTTTACTATATGATTCTGAGCTACATATGACAAAATCAATAAATGGTTCACCAACTTGTCGAGTAAGTGCATCAATATGCTCTTTAACATCATAATTATCAGTCTCTCCTGGTTGTGTCATAACATTAGATACATAAAGTTTTGGGGCAGATGTACGTAATAATGCTTCTGAAATGCCTTTGACACATAAATTTGATATAACACTTGTATATAATGAACCTGGTCCTAAGACGATTAAATCTGCTTGTTCTAAAGCTTCTACCGCTTCATTCATTGGTTCAACATCACTTGGTTCTAAAAACACACGTTCTATTTTTTTATGTGTTTTAGGTATATTGGTTTCTCCATGTACAATTTCACCGTCTTCCATCACTGCGTTGAGTTGCACACTTGTATTTGTTGAAGGAATGACTTGGCCTTTAATATTTAAAACTTTGCTTAACTCTTTAATAGCGTGTCCAAAGTCATTGGTAATGTTAGTCATTCCAGCAATAACTAAATTACCTAATGAATGTCCATCTACTTGATTTTCACCAAAACGGTACTGGAACAATTGAGTTAATATCGATTCCGAGTCACTTAAAGCAGCAATGACATTACGAATATCACCAGGCGCTGGAATATCCATGACATCTCTAATTTTCCCCGTGCTCCCACCATTGTCCGCTACAGTAACAATGGCAGTAATGTCTATTGGAAATTCTCTAAGGCCTCTAGCAAGGACAGAAAGTCCAGTGCCACCACCAATAAGTACTACGTTCATTTGTTTCATTATCTCTCTCCACTTTCAATATGCGCATCTCTATGATGCACATAAACATTATATTCAAAAATCTCGTTAAGATATTCAGCTAAACGTTTAGCTAATGCGACTGATCGATGTTGTCCACCCGTACAACCTATAGCAATAACCAATTGCGATTTACCTTCTTTTTTGTATCCAGGAATCATATATTTTAGTAAATCCGTTAATTTATCAAAAAATATTTGGGTTTCTTTCCACTTCATAACGTAATTGTACACTGGCTCATCTAAACCAGTAAATGGACGCAATTCCTCTACATAGTATGGATTAGGTAGAAATCTGACATCAAAAACTAAATCAGCATCCATTTGTATACCATGCTTGAAACCAAAACTTGTCACGTTGATAGTAAATGTTTCAAAGTTTTCATCTAAATAAAACTTTGAAATGCGTTGCTTTAATTCTTTAGGTTTTAATTTTGTTGTATCAATCACGTAATTAGCGATACTTCGGATTTCTGATAGATGTTCACGTTCCTCATTTATTGCATCTATTAATGATCTTTGTCCTTGTTCATTTAGTGGGTGCGCTCTTCTTGATTCTTTATAACGTGAAATAATTTTTTCTGTTTTAGCTTCCAAAAACATAACATCTAAAATCACGTCATTGCGACTTTTAATAATATCAATTTCTTTAACTAGAGATTTAAATAATTCCTTACCTCTTAAATCTATTGCAATTGCTACTTTTTGCAATGAAGGATTTCCTTGAGCCATCAATTCTACAAATTTAGGTAACAGTACAGGTGGTAAATTATCTACACAGAAAAAACCCATATCTTCGAGACTTTGAATCACCAATGATTTACCCGCTCCAGACATACCTGTAACAACTAACAATTCACTTTTACCCATTTCTTTTTCGTTGTTTGCCATTTTCTTAAGTCACCGCCAATTATAATCTTCAATCAATATCATTATATTAAATTCATCTTATCACACTCAAATATGCAAAGTAACATACTTATATTGTAATTAAAAAAGCTAGAATCATTGATGACGATACTTTGACGCAAACAATGTTCTAGCTATGTGTAAAATGAGTTAAATTTTAATTATCTTTTAATTCTGTAATATAGTCAGCTGCACTTTGCGCCGCAATACTACCGTCTCCTGTAGCAGTAACAATTTGACGTAATCCTTTATCACGAACATCACCTGCAGCAAAAATACCTCGTACTTTAGTACTCATGTCATCTTGTGTGACAATGTATCCTGCGTCATTTGTAATACCAAGATTTTTAAATGGCGCTGTGAGTGGTTTCATTCCAATATAAATGAATACACCATCGGCATCATAAGTCTGTTCAGCACCATCTTTAGTTGATTCAAGTGTAACTGAACCAACTTTACCATCTTTTTCATTAATTGTTTTAAGTGTATGACTCCAAATAAAGTCAACCTTATCATTTTTGAAGGCACGTTCTTGCAAGATGTTTTGTGCACGTAATTCATCTCTACGATGAACAATCGTTACTTTATCTGCAAATTTAGTTAAGAAAGTTCCTTCTTCTACCGCTGAATCTCCACCGCCAATTACGAAAAGACGTTTATTTTTAAAGAATGCTCCATCACAAACCGCACAATAACTTACTCCACGTCCTCCTAATTCTTGTTCACCAGGAACGCCAATCTTTTTATACTCTGCTCCAGTTGAGATAATAACTGCATGAGCTGTTACTTCTTTATTCCCTAAATTGATAACTTTATAGTCACCTTTATCTTCAACAGATTTAATATCGCCATATTGGTATTCCGCACCAAATTTTTTTGCATGTTCAAACATTTTCGTAGATAAATCAGGGCCTGTGATCATCTCAAATCCTGGAAAATTCTCTACTTCTTCAGTGTTTGCCATTTGACCGCCTGGCATACCGCGTTCAATCATGACAGTTTTTAAATTGGCACGTGATGCATATACTGCTGCTGTCATGCCGGCAGGACCTGCACCGATTATTGCTACGTCAAAATCTACTTCAGTCATTTTAAATGCCTCCTACTTATTAATCATTATGCGCATTATATATCATACTTTTCATTTCATAAATTTATATGCTCAATATAAATTCAATTGTTTTATTCAGTTTGTATCTAGAAACATCAAAATCGTCCATCAATTGTCTCTTAGTGAATGGTTGACTAGAACGACGATATGATAGGTAAACAAATGCAGCGACATATCTATCGACATCTACTAAATCTACATTTTCAGCTATAATCATTTCTGCTTGATTAATCCAATCTGTAAATAAAGACGTGTTATATTTGAATTGCTTAAAATTATACAACCTTTGCATACCTCTGTGTATAAAATCTAATTTATTGAGTGTGAGGCCTTGTACCAAATATGTGAGATAAAGTTTCTCATAATCATTCATTGATTCAAGAATTGACCAAATATCTTCAGTCATTAGTATTTCTTTTCCATTTAATTGATGAAGTAAAAAAATACCGTAAAGTCGATAATGATTATTATCATCTAGTAATAATGGTAACACTCGTGATTCAAATACCGTTTTACTTTCCTCAATTACCCAAGGTGCATAACCTACATCAACTTTAGAAATTTGAGTGAGCTTGCTCCACATCTCAATACTTTCGTCTTTATTTCCTAGGTAATAAAAATTGAAGCTCAATGCATTATACAGTTGAATAGAGACAAATTTACCTTTTTTATAAAGTGGATAAAGTAAATTCTGAGAAGCACGATACTGTTTTAAATAACTCAATACAATTCCTAATTTAAAGGTTTCGTCGTCATTTAGTGGTACTACTTTATTAAGTATTTTAAGATATTTTTGATATTTTTCTGTTTCCTTTTTATTATAAAGTAATAATGTGTAGTGACAAAGTGCATGCACATCTGAATTATCTTCCTTTAAAAGTTCTTCAAACATTGCTTTGGCACTATCATACTCACCTAGATACAAATAACACATTGCAAGTAAATTCCTAATCACCCTATGCTGTTGAATCTCGTAAGATTGATTCAAAATAAATGCTCGGGCTTCTTCTAGCCTACCTTGTGAAAAGAGAAATTGAAATAAAAGTTGTGTTGAAAACAATTGTGCTTCTAATTCAATTTTTTGTTCACTTGTGTACGTGACTTCGAATGTTTTTTCAAGCATTTCTCTAAAATCTTTATCATCTGACAATATTACATAATTAATACCAAACAAGAATGCCTTGTTTGGCTCGTTTAATTCTATATTTAATTGACTTAGTTCATAGAAGCTTTCTTCTACATGAAAGTCTTTAACAATATTCTCATAAAAAAGATGTTCTGCTTTTTTGCCGATATTTAATTTAACTAAACATTGCGCATAGTGTTGTTGAATATCAAAATCCTCAGGTGACAACTCAAGCACTTTTTCATAATATTCTGCCGCTTTCTTGTAGTTCTGTTGTTGCCACTTTTGGGTAGCCATTTTTCGGTAAAAAGCCTCATCAAAAATCATTGGAATGATGTTATTTTCTTTTTGTGCCATTCGTTGTCACCTCCTGAATCTAATTGTATTTGCATAGGGTTACCAAATGCAAAACTGTAATCGGGAACATCTTTAGACACAACCGTACCCGCACCAATTTTAACATGCTTTCCTATAGTTATTCCTGGCAATATTGTCGTATTTGCACCTATTAAAGTGTAATCGCCTATAATGACTTTCCCCACTCTCCACTCATCAACAAGTACTTCGTGAGTTAATATTGTTGTATTATAACCAATGACTGTATTCTTGCCAACCGAAATGTATTCTGGATAAAACAAATCAGGCAACACTTTATATGCAAATGAAGTATGATTCCCGACATCCATTTTTAAAAGCTTTTTATATATTTTATTTTTAAGTTTCATACTAGGAATAAATCTTGCAATTTCTATAATCAACGTTTGCTTTAGCACTTTTATGAATTTAATTTTTCTATATATATGCCATAAAGGATTCACTTGATGATATTTTTCTTTACTTAATCTTCTCAAAATAATCACTTAGCCTTTTTAATCGGCCATGTTAATGGTCCTGAATTTTTATATTTTATTGGTTGATATTTAACTCTTCTATAAATTACGAATATCACACTAATCATAATAAGCACGACAGAAACAAGTTGCGCTACACGTATATGACTCGTAAGCATCAAACTATCGGTTCTCATAGCCTCAACGAAGAAGCGTCCTACAGAATACCAAATAAGATAACCAAAGAATGTCTCTCCAAGTTTTAGACGTTTCCTTAAAGTAATTAAAATGACAAAACCTATCACGTCCCAAATTGACTCATATAGAAATGTCGGGTGATAATATTGACCTTCAATATACATATTTCTAATAATAAAGTCTGGCAAATGTAAATGTTCTAGAAAAGCTCTAGATACTGGTCCTCCATGCGCTTCATGATTCATAAAGTTTCCCCAGCGTCCTATCCCTTGAGCTAAAATAATACTTGGTGCCACAATATCTCCTATTTGAAATGGATGTAGATTTTTGATTTTACAAACAATAATCCCCGTGATAAGCCCACCAATTAAGCCGCCATGTATGGCTATACCACCATGCCAAATTTTTGGTATCTCACTCAAGTGATTCATGTAATATGGCCATTGAAATGTAACAAAATATATTCTCGCAACTATGAATCCAACAATCGCGCTATAAAATATAATATCGATTAAAGTGTCTTTATGTAATCCAACCTGTTTCAATGCTGCTTGTGCAATGAAGTATCCAAGTAAGATACCACAAGCAATAATAATTCCATACCATCGAACTTGGATTGGTCCCAAGCTAAAGGCAACAGGATCGATATATCCTAATGTAATATTCATGTGTGTTACTCCTCACTTTTATGACTATTTCGAACGATTTCTTCATTAAGTCTCTCATTAAATTCAACTGCTGTATTAATACCCATGATATTAAGACGATAATTCATAGCCGCTACTTCAATAATTACTGCTACATTGCGCCCTGGTCTAACTGGTATCGTTTTTTTAGTGATTTCCGTATCAAGAATTTTCAATGTTTCTTCATTAAGACCTACACGATCGTATAACTTATTCTTATTCCAATTTTCTAAATTAATGTTTAATCGAATTTGTTTTTCAGTTAATATTGATCCTGCTCCAAACAAAGTCATAACATTAATGATACCGAGACCACGAATCTCTAGCAAATGTTCGATAAGTTTAGGAGGTTTGCCTACAAGTTCATCCTTAGTAATTTCTTTGATTTCTACATTATCATCAGCCACTAATCTATGACCACGTTTGACTAATTCTAATGCAGTTTCACTTTTTCCAATGCCAGAATCTCCTGTAATTAGTACACCTACTCCGTAAACATCAACAAGTACACCGTGCAAAGAAGTGGTTTTCGCGAGTTCATGTTCAAGAAATGTCGTTAACCTACTCATTAAGCTCGTTGTGGCATCTTTCGCAACAATAATTGGTGTATGCGTTTCTTGAGATGCACGTATGAGTTCTTCTGGTGGTTCTAACCCACGTGTAACAATAATCGCTGGAGTTTCAGGACGGCATAACTTTCTCATTCTTCCTTTTTTCTCTTCATCTGGAAGTAAATTATAAAATGATAACTCCGTTGTCCCTAATAATTGAATACGGTCTGAAGCATAATGTGAAAAATATCCAGCCATTTCTAATCCTGGACGTGAAATATCTGTGTTTTTAATTGGTCTATCTAAACCTTCTTCACCAGTAAGTAATTCTAAATTTAACGTATTAACTAATCTATCTGTTGTTAACATGCATTCACCTCAAATTTCATAAGCCATTCGTATCTTCCTTTTCTATTATCATATCAAAAATCAACTCATGTTTTATATTAAAATGATGATTTAAAATTTTAAAAGTTTCTTAAATCATTACTGTTTTGAGACAAACTAGATTTTTTCCATTATACAATTGAGTAGTTGATTGATTGAGTTAAAAAATATACCTTAAATAACAATCTAAATCGAAATTCAAATAACTATTTGATGATTTATGCTCAAATTAATGAAATTAATTTGATATATAAAGCTCTAAGATTCTTTGTGTAAAAGTCATCTTAGAGCTTTTTAAGTTAATCTATCATTTTATTACTAGTCATACATCTTACTATTCAACTCTGTCTCTCTCTAATACTGGTTTTAAGTATTGACCAGTGTAAGATTCTTTATTTTGAGCGATTTCTTCAGGTGTACCAGTTGCGATGATTGTTCCTCCACCTTCACCGCCTTCTGGACCTAAATCAATAATATGATCTGCCGTTTTAATAACATCAAGATTGTGTTCGATAATAACGACCGTATCACCATTTTCCACTATACGATTCAATACCTTTAATAAACGACTTATATCATCAACATGTAATCCTGTAGTTGGTTCATCAAGAATATAAATAGAACGCCCCGTTGAACGCTTGTGCAATTCTGATGCGAGTTTTACACGTTGCGCTTCACCACCAGATAATGTAGTAGCTTGTTGACCTAAAGTAATGTACCCCAACCCAACATCTACAAGTGTTTGTAATTTACGCTTAATCTTAGGGATATTTTCAAAGAAATGCGTAGCTTCTTCAACAGTCATTTCTAACACATCCGCAATATTTTTTCCTTTGTATGTTACCTCTAGAGTCTCACGATTATAGCGTTTACCATCACACACTTCACAAGGTACATAGACATCTGGTAAAAAATGCATTTCAATTTTTATAATTCCATCACCTTTACAAGCTTCACATCGTCCACCTTTGACATTAAAACTAAATCTACCTTTTTGATAACCTCGTATTTTGGCTTCATTCGTTTGTGCAAAGACATCTCTTATGTCATCAAAGACACCCGTGTATGTGGCTGGGTTAGAACGTGGAGTTCTACCTATTGGCGATTGATCAATATCAATGATTTTATCTAATTGATCGATTCCTTTGATTTCATCAAAATTCCCAGGTTTCACTTTAGATTTATTAATTTTTTGAGCTAATGCTTTATATAAAATTTCATTGACGAGTGAACTTTTACCAGAACCTGACACACCTGTAACTACAGTTAAGACGGATAGTGGGAAGTCTACATTTACATTTTTTAAATTATTACTTTTAGCACCTTTAATTTGAATCTTTCTATCGGTGATTTCGCGTCTGTATTCAGGGACTTCTATTCGTTTTTTTTCACTTAAATATTGACCCGTTAAGGACTTTTTATCTTTCATTACTTTATTAGGGGTGCCACTTGAGACAACCTCTCCACCGTGGTTACCGGGTCCGGGAGCCACATCAACTAAATAATCAGCTGCTCTCATTGTATCATCATCATGTTCAACGACAATGAGTGTATTACCTAAATCACGCATTTCTTTTAAAGTGTTAATTAATCTATCATTATCTCTTTGATGTAATCCAATTGAAGGTTCATCTAAAACATACAGTACTCCGGTTAATCGTGAACCAATTTGTGTTGCTAAACGAATACGTTGTGCTTCCCCTCCAGATAAAGTTCCGGATGAACGATCTAAGGTCAAATATTCCAAACCAACATTATTTAAAAATGATAATCTTGAAATAATCTCTTTTAAAATTTGATCTGCAATCGATTTATCTTGATCGCTTAATTTTAAGTTTTCGAAATAATAAAGTGCATTTTTAATTGAATATTCAACGACTTCACCTATATTATAGTCGCCTACATATACAGATAACGCTTCTTTGCTTAAACGTTTGCCATGACAAGTTTCACACGGTAACTCTGTCATGTATTTACTCATCATTTCGCGTGTATATTCAGAGGGAGATTCATGGTATCGACGGTCAATATTAGGTACCACACCTTCAAAAACCATTTTACGTTTACGAGTACCACCATTTCGTTGCGTAAATGTAAATTCAATTTCTTTTTCTCCAGAACCATTCATCAGTATGTTTTTTTGTCTATCAGTCAATTTTTTATATGGCTTATCCATATTAATTTTGTAGACTTCACATACACGTTTTAATAAAGTTGGATAAAAATCCGAACTTGTTGGTTCCCATGGTTCAATTGCGCCTTCATTTAAAGTTTTATTTTTATCTGGAATGACTAAATCTAGGTCTACTTTTAGTTTTTGACCTAAACCATCACAAGTTGGACACGCACCAAACGGACTATTGAAACTAAACATTCTTGGTTCTAATTCACCAATAGAGAAACCACAAATAGGACATGCGTGGTTCTCAGAGAATTTAAGTTCCTCTCCATTAATAACGTCAACTGTTAAATTACCTTCAGCAAGTTCAAGTGCTGTCTCAATAGAGTCCGCTAGACGCGTCTCAATGCCGTCTTTAACTACAAGTCTATCAACAACAACTTCAATTGTGTGATTTTTATTTTTATCCAATTGAGGCACTTCATTTACATCGACGATTTCATCATCAACACGTAAACGCACATATCCTTTCTTACCTATATCTTCAATTAACTTTTCATGACTTCCTTTTCTATGTGAAATGACTGGTGCGAGTAATTGAATTTTTGTACGTTCTTCCAATTCTAAAATACGATCAACCATTTGTTGAACAGTTTGTGATTCAATTTCTATACCGTGGTAAGGACAGTACGGTTTACCGACACGCGCATATAATAATCGAATATAATCATAGATTTCAGTCACAGTGGCAACGGTAGAACGTGGGTTTTTACTTGTCGTCTTCTGATCAATAGATATTGCCGGTGACAAACCTTCAATGGTATCTACATCAGGTTTGTCCATTTGTCCTAAAAATTGTCGCGCATATGCACTTAACGATTCCACATAACGTCGTTGACCTTCAGCATAAATAGTATCGAACGCTAACGAAGACTTACCTGAGCCTGAAAGTCCAGTCATGACAATCAACTTGTTTTTAGGTAATTCAATATCTACTCCTTTTAAATTATGTGCTCGCGCACCTTTTACTACAATTGACGGTCCTTTCATTTAATCGTCACCCTTCTGCTTTTAATTCAAATAACATATCTCTTAACTCTGTAGCTTTTTCGAAATCTAAATCTTTGGCTGCTTTTTTCATTTCTTTTTCTATATTTTCTATTGTTTTTTGACGTTCTTTCTTTGTCATTTTCTTAGGTAACTCAGTTTGTTGTTGTTGATTTGTTTCATCGCTCTCCACAGTAGCACTAATGACGTCGTGGATCTTTTTGTTAATTGTTTTCGGCGTGATGCCATGTTCTTTGTTATGAGCAATTTGTATTTCTCTACGTCTTTGTGTTTCATCTATCGCATATTGCATGGAATCTGTAATTTTATCCGCATACATAATGACTTCTCCTTTGTCATTACGTGCTGCTCGCCCAATAGTTTGAATAAGAGATCTATCAGAACGTAAGAAGCCTTCCTTATCTGCATCTAAAATTACAACCAAGGATACTTCAGGTATATCTATACCCTCTCTCAGCAGATTGATTCCAACTATTGCGTCGTAAGTACCCATACGTAAGTCTCGAATAATTTCTATTCGTTCTAATGTTTTAATTTCTGAGTGTAAATAATTAACTTTAATCCCAGCTTCTTTCATATATGTAGTTAAATCTTCACTCATTTTTTTAGTAAGTGTTGTCACAAGTACACGCTCATCTTTGTCAACGCGATCTTGGATTTCACTTAAAAGATCATCGATTTGATTCTCAGTTGGACGCACATCAATTTTAGGATCAAGTAAACCAGTAGGTCGTATAATTTGTTCAACCATTTCATCTGTATGTTCTAACTCATATGGGCCTGGTGTAGCTGAAACATAAACAAGTTGTTTTGTTTTTTCTTCAAATTCTTCAAATTTTAATGGTCGGTTATCCAACGCACTTGGCAAACGAAATCCATGGTCTATTAATACTTGTTTACGAGCTCTATCCCCATTGTACATACCACGAATTTGAGGTAACGTAACGTGTGACTCATCAATCATGACAAGCCAATCGTCTCCAAAATAATCAAGTAATGTATATGGTGTTGAACCTAATGGTCTTAAAGTTAAGTGAACAGAATAGTTTTCAATACCTGAACAAAAGCCCATTTCTCTCATCATTTCTAAATCATAGTTAGTACGTTGTTCTAACCTTTGTGCTTCTAATAATTTATTCTCATCACGTAATTCTTTTAGTCTCTCTTCTAATTCTTTTTCGATTCTTTGAATAGCTACTTTCATTTTCTCTTCACGAGTAACGAAGTGCGAAGCTGGGAAAATTGTAAAATGCTCACGTTCTCGAATTACTTCCCCAGTTAAATAGTTAACCTCTCTGATACGATCAATTTCATCACCAAAAAATTCTACGCGAATACACATTTCTTCTCTAGAAGCCGGGAATATTTCAACAACATCCCCACGCACTCTAAATGTACCACGTTGAAAATCTATGTCATTACGTGAGTATTGTACATCAACTAACTTTCTCAACAATTCGCTTCGTTCCATCTCCATACCAACACGTACACTAACAACCAAATTTTTATATTCTTCAGGATTACCTAAACCATAGATACAACTAACACTTGCAATAATAATGACATCATCACGTTCAAATAAAGAACTTGTAGCAGAATGTCGTAGTTGGTCAATTTCATCGTTAATGGAGGCGTCTTTTTCAATAAAGGTATCTGTTGAAGGCACATATGCTTCAGGTTGATAGTAGTCGTAATAACTAACGAAATATTCAACTCTATTTTCTGGGAAAAATTCTTTAAATTCACTATATAGTTGACCTGCTAATGTCTTGTTATGTGCAATAATAAGTGTAGGTTTACCAACCTCTTTAATTACGTTACTCATAGTAAAAGTTTTACCTGTCCCAGTTGCACCTAATAAGGTTTGATGACGTTTCCCTTCATTTACGCCATCCACAATTTTTTGTATCGCTTGTGGCTGATCACCTTGTGGCTCAAATTCAGACTTTAACTTAAATGGAACATGTTCTACCATTCCAAAATACGCCTCCTATTATTGTAATCATTTATAAAGATTTTACACATCTCGTATCAATTACTTTCTCATGAATATCATTTTCTATTTTAACAAATTCTAAAAGAACAATACAAACATTTGTTCGCTTGTGAAATTTAACATTTTTAATGCTTATTCTAAAACAAGAGCTCTAAGATGATTTCTAATGCAAGAAATTGTCTTAGAGCTTTATTTATCAGTAATGTATGCTGTGCGATGTTTTTTTAAAAGTACGATCAAATACATATTATATACACACTGTACTTCAAAATCTTTCGCTTTTATATTCACAATGTATCAATTATTATGTTCTAGCCATTAAAATATTTACTAATTAATATTTAGTTATTAATGTTTACACCATGGATTACTTAATATTCAAAATAATATAAACATTAATTTAAAGTAAAAAATGAACAATAAATAATAATCCAACAATTTTTAAATTAAATCATAATCACTATAATTACAGTTTAAAGTAATAATAAATCAAAAAAACAAATACTTCAAAATTTTTGTTTGCATAAACACATCTTAAGAATCATTTTGGTTCTTATGAAATTCAAGTTGATCAATTATTAAATAACCAGCTAATAAACTTGTCACATCTATAAAAATAATCCATTCGTTGTGAAAGAATCCTTTATAAACTGATGCACCTATTATTATCAATGTGACTAATGTACCAATCCATTTACTTCTAGTCACCACACTAAACAGCACAACTAATATACAAGGAAAAAAGGCCGCACAAACATACCAAATCATTATCGTCACCCATTTCTTCTGCTTAGAATTGACATTGTTGTTTCACGTAATTCAGTTCGAGGAATAAAGTTTTCTGTGAGCATTTCAGGTATTACATTTTCAATAAAATCTTTTACAGATTCTAAGTGATCAAATTGTATAATAGTTTCTAAACTCATTTCATATATTTCAAAAAATAGTGGCTCAGGATTACGTTTTTGTATTTCTCCAAATGTTTCATACAATAAATCAATTTTATCAGCAACAGATAGAATTTGACCTTCTAGAGAATCATCCTTACCTTCTTGTAAACGTTCACGATACACGTGCTGATATTGTGTTGGTATCTCCTCTTTGATAAACGTATCTACCATTTCTTCTTCAACTTGGGAGAATAAATGTTTTAATTCCTTACTTGCGTATTTTACCGGTGTTTTGATATCACCTGTAAACACTTCAGCAAAGTCGTGGTTGAGTGACTTTTCATAGAGACTCTTCCAATCGATTTTATTTCCATGATATTCTTCGACAGTAGCTAAATATTGCGCAATTTTAGTTACTTTAAAAGAATGAGCAGCAACATTATGTTCAAAATATTTAAATTTACCTGGTAATCTTATTAATTTTTCTAAATCTGATAGTCTTTTAAAATATTGATGCACTCCCATAATAAGACACCTCCTTAATATTAAAATTAGTCTATATTCTTATTGTTATTATATCAATCAATATTATTATTGAAAGTAAATTATCATGTAAATCATTTCTATTTTATTATAAAAGAAAAAGTAGAATAATGAATTCATTTTGAACTCACTATTCTACTCTAATACGTAACTTATGGATAAAACATGTTGATATATATGAAGAAGTTGTTCTACCAACATGATGTTCAATTTAATTGTCTAGAACGTTTATATAACATAAGAGACAGTTATACGCTAAGTTCATTCACACCTTGAATATAAATAGTCATTTAGTGAATGTAATTATATGAATTAGGATTGCTAATAGTTCTGTAAGATTTTACGTTAACGCCACCATTCCAGTTCATTTCCGAAACAGTTACAGAACCATTAGAATTGATTGATTCAACAACGCCAACATGTCCATAAGCGCCAGCCCCATTTTGACCCGAACCACTTTGGAATACAGCACCAACCTCAGGTGTGTGATCTACATTAAAGCCAGCCTGATTAGCTGAATATGCCCAGTTACTAGCGTTGCCCCATAGACTTCCAATTGGTTTCCCTAGCTCAGCGCGACGATCGAATGCATAATAAGTACATTGACCAGTAGTGTATAAATTACCTGAGTTAGATACACTTCTTAGACCATTGTAGGCGTTTGGCACAGAGTATGTATCAGTTGATTCACTGTTATAATTATCATAAGTAGTGTTGGATGTATCAGTTGATACATTATTATATCCTACTGGAATATAGTTAGTTTCATAATTTACGAATGTGTTTGTGTTATTAAATTGTTCAAATGCAGTTTCAGATACTACAATTTCATCTCCTGGAAAAATAAGAGGTTCTATACCAGGATTTAAAGCATAAAGTTCTTCTAAAGTAAGATGATGTTCTAAAGCAATTTTATATAAACTATCTCCAGGTTTTACAGTGTAAATACCTAAGTTTGATTGATTTGTAATTACATCACTCGTTGCATATGAGTCTAGTTGCGACGTCTCAGATTCTTGTGCGTTAGCTGCAGTGTTAATTGCAATAAAAGCTGCAATCGAACTTAACGTTACAGTTAGCGTTTTTTTCATCTAGTTGTCATTCCTTTGCTAGTTGATTATTAATTCACAAATTTAATATAGCACAATCAAATGAGGCTAAGGGTATTGTTATATTGATGTAATATAATAGTTAAAAAGAGTGTTTTTACACTAAGAGATAATTATCTACTCTACTAGTTCCTAACCTTATGATGTACAGGTCAAATTTAAGTCATTCTCGTCTGAGACTAAATTTACTTCGGTAACATTAGAAAATGCAGACTACATATAAAGTACATATAGCTTAAAAAATAAACTCCCTATTTTGTCTGTTTTCTATTTAATGAAAAATACGCATAATCATCGATAAATCAAATAATGATTATGCGTGTATCAATTATATGTCTTGTCGATCCATTTCTTTTCTTAAATAAGCTTCTATGAACGGGCCTATTTCTCCATCCATAACAGCGTCTACTTTACCAGTTTCTTCATTCGTACGATGATCTTTAACCATTGAATATGGATGAAAGACGTAAGAACGAATCTGACTTCCCCATCCAATGTCTTTTTGTTCGCCACGAATTTCAGCCATTTCTTGCTCTTGCTCTTCTAACTTTAATTGATAAAGTTTGGACTTCAACATTTTCATTGCAGCTTCTCTATTTTTTATTTGAGATCGTTCATTTTGGTTGTTGACTACAATACCTGTAGGGTGATGTGTAATTCTAATTGCAGACTCAGTTTTGTTAATATGTTGTCCACCAGCGCCTGAAGCTCTAAAAGTATCCACTGTAATATCATCTGGGTTAATCTCAATTTCAATTTCATCATTATTAAAATCAGGAATAACATCACATGATGCAAAAGAAGTATGTCGTCTACCAGATGAATCGAAAGGTGAAATTCTAACTAAACGATGAACACCCTTTTCTGCCTTTAAATATCCATAAGCATTATGCCCTTTTATAAGTAATGTAACACTTTTAACGCCTGCTTCATCTCCTGGAAGATAATCAACTGTTTCAACTTTAAAGCCATTTTGTTCACAGTAACGTTGATACATCCTAAGAAGCATACTTGCCCAATCTTGTGATTCTGTACCGCCAGCACCGGGATGAAGCTCTAATATAGCATTATTGGCAGCATGTGGTCCGTCGAGGAGTAATTGTAATTCATATTGATCAATTTGTTCTTCAAATTGTTGAACTTCCTCTTCTAATTCTTTCTTCATATCCTCATCATATTCTTCTTGTAATAACTCTCTCGTCGCACTCATATCATCAACAGCATTTGTCAGTTGATAATACCCATTTACTATAGATTTTAGTGCATTGTTCTTATCAATGATATCTTGTGCTTTAGTTTGATCATTCCAAAAATCGGGATCAGTCATCATTTCTTCATACTCTTGTATGTTCGTCTCTTTATTTTCTAAGTCAAAGAGACCCCCTAATTTGATTTAAGTGATTTTGATATTCTTCTAAATTTCGTTTAATCTCAGATAATTCCATTCATCTTCTCTCCTATTTAATCATACTATGTCATAATATTTATATCATACAGTATATGTCTATTTTTTAAAAATAAACGGCCATTTCATCTCTATATCATATTACTAAGCATTTAACTTACAAGCGATGTAAATAAAGACTGAGTCATTCATAATTAGATATGCCTCAGCCTTTAAATTTAAACTATTTTATTGATTACGCTTTTCCATGACAATTTTTATATTTTTTACCACTACCACATGGGCATGGATCATTTCTACCTACCTGATCACCTTTTACAATCGGTTGTGGCTTTGCTTTTTCTTTGCCATCTTCAGCAGTTACATGTTTTGCTTCACCAAAGCTTTTAGATTTTTCACGTTCTACATCATCTTCAAACTGAACCACTGATTTCAAGATATACTTACATGTATCTTCCTCGATATTTTGCATCATGATATCAAATAATTCATGACCTTCATTTTGATAATCACGAAGTGGGTTTTGTTGTGCATATGAACGTAAATGAATACCTTGACGCAATTGATCCATCGTATCAATATGATCAGTCCAATGTGTATCAATTGAACGTAATAAAATCATCCGCTCAAATTCACTCATTTGGTCTCCTAATGTTTCTTGTTGCTGTGCATACGCTTTTTCAATTTTAGACCACACAATTTCAAAAATATCTTCTGAATCTTTACCTTTAATTTCTGTATCTTGAAGATCTCCTTCTTGCAAGAACACATCATTAACGTAATTAATAAATGGCGTATAGTCCGGATTATCGTCTTCTTCATTAATAAAATGATTAATCGCACGTTGCAATGTAGAACGTAACATCGCGTTAACGACTTGAGAACTGTCTTCACTATCAATGATTTCATTACGCTCATTATAAATAATTTCACGTTGCTTACGTAAAACTTCATCATATTCTAGAATACGTTTACGCGCATCAAAGTTATTACCTTCTACTCGTTTTTGAGCTGATTCTACAGCACGAGATACCATTTTCGACTCGATTGGCGTCGAATCATCCATTCCTAAACGGTTCATCATTTTCTGTAAGCGTTCTGAACCAAAACGTACCATTAATTCATCTTGTAAAGATAGGTAAAAACGACTATCTCCTCTATCACCTTGGCGTCCTGAACGTCCACGTAATTGATCATCAATACGTCTTGATTCATGACGCTCAGTACCAATAACAGCAAGTCCACCTAACTCTTCAACACCATCACCAAGTTTAATATCTGTTCCACGTCCAGCCATATTTGTGGCAATTGTAACTGCACCTTTTTGCCCAGCGTTTGAAACGATTTCAGCTTCTCGTTCATGATTTTTAGCGTTTAATACGTCATGTCTGACACCACGTTTTTTTAGTAAATTTGAAATATATTCAGAAGTCTCAACAGCAACAGTACCTAGTAAGACGGGTTGCCCTTTTTTATGTTTTTCTACAACATCTTCAACTACCGCATCAAACTTACCTTTTTGACTAATATAAATTAAATCTGAATTATCTTTACGTTGAACAGGTTTGTTAGTTGGAATTTGAGTAACTGTCATATTATAGATATTACGAAATTCTTCCTCTTCGGTTTTCGCTGTACCAGTCATCCCCGCTAACTTATTATACATTCTGAAATAGTTTTGGAAAGTAATGGATGCCATCGTTTTAGACTCATTTTGAATTGCTACGCCTTCTTTAGCTTCAATTGCTTGGTGTAAACCTTCAGAAAAACGACGTCCAGGCATTGTACGTCCAGTAAATTGGTCAACTATTAATACTTCACCGTCAACGACCATGTAATCAACATCGCGTTGCAATGTAACATGAGCTCTTAAAGCTGTATTAATATGACTAATCACTTCCACATTTTGAACATCATAAAGATTATCTACCTTGAACATACGTTCAGCTTTATCTGCACCTTGTTCTGTAAGATGTACAGCTTTGGTTTTTTCGTCATAGTTATAATCATCTTCAGCTTTAAGCATTTTTGCAAAAACATTTGCTTGAGTATATAAAGAAGTAGATTTTTCCGCTTCACCAGAAATAATTAAAGGTGTTCTTGCTTCGTCGATCAATATGGAATCGACCTCATCAATAATTGCAAAATGTAGAGGACGCATTACTCTCTCTTCAGCATAGTTCACCATATTATCTCTAAGATAATCAAACCCAAGTTCATTATTCGTACTATAAGTGATGTCTTGTGCGTAAGCCTCACGTTTTTCTTCAGTTGACTTACTATTTAAGTTCAAACCTACAGTTAAGCCAAGATAGTTATATAGTTCAGCCATTTCTTCACTTTGTGAACTTGATAAATATTCATTGACTGTAATAACATGTACACCTCTACCGGCTAAAGCATTCAAATACGTCGGCATGGTTGCAGTCAACGTTTTCCCTTCACCTGTTCTCATTTCCGCAATATCACCTTTATGTATAGCAATACCACCCATTACTTGTACTTTATAAGGAATCATATTAAATACTCTCTTTGACCCCTCACGTACAAGTGCATAAGCTTCAGGTAAAATTTTATCTAAATAATCATTTTGTTTTTTTACATCTTCAATTTCTGCTAACTCTTTTTGAAAAGATTTTGTTTTTTCACGTATTTCTTCATCGGTTAATATCGCAGTATCTTCCTCTAAAGCAAGTACTTTATCTGCTAACTTACCTAATCTTTTAATTTCTTTTTTATTGCCGTCAACAATTTTCGATAAAAATCCCATTGCACGCGTCGCTCCTTTAACTAAAAACTGTTTGGCTTACAACAATTTATCTTATCATTTATATCGCTAAATTTATACTTATATACTCATGAAGTAATGCGTGTTAACTCAATATTTCACAACACTTCACTTTGATTCAACTAGCAACAGCCTCTTTTCTATAGACAATCATTTATATTGTAAAATGTCTATAGACACTTCAATTAACAATAATTTTATTTTAACACGTTGCAATCATTTTTTTCTCGCAATCAAACACGTTTTTAAAAAATAATGTAACGCAATACCATTAACTAATATAGGAATTTAAAATCAAAGTTTAAATATAAATCGTCAAATCACACTAGCATATTTGTAAGCATACTGTCTATTAATTACTCATTTAGGTTGTGAATTCAAAATTTAAACACACAAAATAAGCTGAGACACTTATTAAGAATACGAACTCCAAAGCTTGATTAATGTCATATCTACTTTGAAGTGAACATATCAAAACAATGCCCCAGCCTATGTTTATTAACTTCTATATTTGTAGTCAAGCAAACTAAGAATACATATGTGTATTGGTAACCCCGATTCTATTAATCATTATTACCTTATTCAATAAACTGATAAGAATTCTTAATTCAACTTTGGCAATATTATAGTCTATAATATACAAGTCAATTTATTCAGTTGTTTCAATCAGACCGTATTTGCCATCTTTTCGTCTATAAACAATGCTCGTACCATCAGTTTCTCTATCGGTAAAAATAAAGAAATCATGTCCCAATAAATTCATTTGCAATACTGCTTCCTCAGAATCCATTGGTTTTAAGCTGAATTGTTTAGAACGAATAATTTCAATATCATTTTCACTTTCTATATCATCTGCTTGATTGTTTGCTGTAGACTCTTGTACTTCAGCAACAAAGATATCTTGATCTCCACGATCTCTATGTTTACGATTTACACGAGTTTTGTATTTACGTACTTGTCTTTCCAATTTGTTAGTAATTAAATCAATACCTGCATATAAATCATCATGTCTTTCTTCAGCCCTAAGAGTGACATCTTTTAAAGGAATTGTAACTTCAATTTTAGTTGTAGAATTAGAATAAGTTTTAACTCTAACATGTGCTACAGCATTTGGCACATTGTTAAAATATCTTTCTAATTTACCTACTTTCTCCTCAATATAGTTGCGAATTGCATCTGTGATAGTGAGGTTATCTCCATGAATTTCAAATCTAATCATAGTAATCTCTCCTTAAACCTCTATATTGATACTTCTTACCTATATTTTACCATGTTTATGTTATCGTGCAAACGCAAACACTTTGAATTTTCTGACTTTTTTATCATATAATTTACACCCCGCGTGATGAATCGTTAACCCTGTTGTATAAATATCATCTATGAGTAGTATTACTTTCCCTTCGATATTTATCTCTTCATCTTTTATATAAAATGGATTAGAGGCTTTTGAACGTTCAACCTTTCCTAACTTTGACTGCTTAGGACGTATATGTGTACCTAATACATCTTGATATGAGATGCCCATTTTATCTAAGACGGTGGTCACCGGATTAAATGTACGTTCAATGTCGCGTTCAATTGGAGAAGGAATTGGAACTATATAATCATATTGCGTTTGAGGTAAAACTAATCTTCTTGCCAATACTTCTGCTAAATAGAAGTCTCGCATAATCTTATATTGGTGTATGATTTCTTTCATCACACCATCATAACTATAATCACAAAACAATTGTTCCATTAAATAAAATGTTTTACTTAAAAATTGACAGTCATGACATTCGCCATCAGTAGAGATTTTGTTATTAAGACACTTAGGACACCTACCATCTTTATGAATTTTGGAGTTAAGCCATAATGTTTCACATCTTTCACAAAATATCTGAGGTGGTTTAAATAAGTTATAAATATGAATGGTCTCTTGAATAGTTTGATTGCACTGAATACATTTACGCATCAACCCATCCCCTTTTAATTGCCAACCGATTCATTGAAATAATGTTTCTTTTAGCTAAAACCATTGATAATGTAACACCTTCATGAAGAAATAAAACTAAGCCACTTGGAGACTGCTGTTTACGTCCTACGCGACCAGCAATTTGAATTAAAGCCTCTTGTTGAAAACTTCCTGCATCAACTACAACGACATCTAAGTGTGTCATGGTGAATCCTCTTTCTAAAATAGTTGTAGTGAATACAATTTTGTGTTGTCCTCGTCTTAAATCTTCAATTTTTTCAAATCGTAAATCATCTTCACTGTGAACGCAAATCAAATCAGCGATGTCCATTTTATACTGTTGATACGTTTTATTCATTATCTCTATATTATTAAAAAAGACCAAAGTAAAACGTTGTTGGTTAATTTGATTTCTAAATAAATTAAGTAATAAATTTTGTTTTCGCGTTGATTTTAATTTGAAATATTTGAACTTAGGAATAGGTAGAGGGTGTCGGTGAAAACGGGCTGGTAACTTAATTATTTTTTCTGGGGGGAATTGTTTTAAAAAATGACGCGGTGGTGTGGCCGTCATGAAAATATGTGAATGATTCAATTTTGAAGCAAGTTGTATTGCATTTGATAATTGTGAATCCATAGACAACGGAAAAGCATCTACCTCATCGACAAATACAGTATCAAAATGCTGTTTAAACCTCAATAATTGATGGATAGTAGCAATAACAAAATGACCATTATATTGCTGTCTACTGGATTGATGTAGCACATCTATACGTTCATCGATAAAAGCATCTTTAATTCGATGACTTATCTCAATAATAACGTCTACACGAGGTGATACGATGGCAATATTATGTCCCATTTGACGAGCTATTCTAATACCCTCAAACATCATTTCAGTTTTCCCTGCTCCTGTGACGGCATATAACAAGAGATCATTATTATTTTTTATAGCTTGAATGATAGCTTCTGAAGCGTATTGCTGTTGCTTTGATAATTCAAAGGGTAACTGATAATTCGCTTTTGTTGCTTTTTGAAAACTTTTTACGATACATATATCTGTAATACTATCCATTCTGCCTAGTTGAATGCATCGCCTACAGTATGTGATTGTTTTATCCAATATCGTTGAATTGTAAGTCACAAAATATTGCAAAGAAGTGTTTCCACATTGAATACAATACCAACGCTCACTGTCTTTTATAACACCTTTTG
>NZ_KV822090.1:217974-241952 GCF_001815825.1 Staphylococcus sp. HMSC068G11 | reverse complement strand
TGTCTTTTATAACACCTTTTGAAACTTGAGATGCTAATTCATCTTCAAGTTGATGCGTTGGAGAAATCAGTCTGCCGTAATATTTAATTTTATTTCACTACTTTCAAAAAAGTCTGAAATACTCAAATAAGCGAACACAAGTGATATCTAATGATATTACCACTGTGTTCTTTCCTATCAAGCTTTCAGACTTTTGATTATATATTAATTAATGTCTATTCTTCTTGGAAAGTAACCCAATCCTAAACCGCCTGATCCTAAATGTGATGCTATCACTGGTCCAAATTCACAATACTGAATATGAACATTAGGATGATCTTCCTTTAATTGCTGAAGAAATGACTTTCCATCTTCTGTTTTATCACCGTTTATTACAAATACAGTCACATCTTCCAAGCCTTCTATTTCTTTAAAAATGTTTGTTTCTAAAGATTTTAGCGCACGTTTTTTTGTACGTACTTTTTCGTGTGGATGTATTTTACCATCTTCTTCAAAATGCAAGACAGGTTTCATTTTCAACAATGTACCTACCCAAGCTTGAGCTCCAGTGATACGACCACTTTTTTGTAAATTTTTTAAATCATCAACAATTAAGTATGCACCAATATGTTGTCTTATTTCAGTTAGTTCATTAATAATATCATCAGGTTTATATCCCTTTTGTACCAATTGAGCAGCGTAAATTGCAAAGCTACCTTCAATCATCGCAGCAAGACGGCTATCAAACGTATGTACTTGAATATCTTCAACCATTTCACCAGCTTGTGTTGCTGAAGGATAGCTTCCGCTTATACCACTTGATAAGTTAATCACGATGACATCAGTGTATCCTTGTTCTCTTAATCTTTCAAAATTCTCAATCCAATCGCCAATAGCAGGTTGGCTTGTTGTTGGTATAGTTTTAGATGAAGCCATTTTTTTATAAAAATCATCTACAGAAAAATCATCACTCTCAGTGAAATTCACTCCATCATCGAAAGTTACACTTAGTGAAGCGACTGGTATGTTATATTGATCTATTATATGTTGTGGTAAATAACTTGTAGAATCGGTCATAACTGCAATCTTCATCTTAATACTTATCCTCCTCAATTATACTCATAGTTATGATACAATAATTTTTTAAAAAAGAAAATATCATCGTAATAATTTAGAACCTATCTTGTTACGTGTATAATATTGTTAGAAAACTGAATTGTAGGTGGCAAAAATAAGATGGATAAATCCATAATTACTATTAAACAAGCACATTCAATTGAAAATGTGATAAGTAAATCACGCTTTATAGCATATATTAAGCCTGTTTCGACTGAAAATGAAGCAAAAGCTTTTATAGATGAAATTAAAATAAAGCATAAAGATGCAACTCATAATTGCTCAGCCTATACTGTCGGACCGGAGATGAATATTCAAAAAGCAAACGACGATGGCGAACCAAGTGGAACAGCCGGCATCCCAATGCTTGAGATACTGAAAAAATTAGAGATACACAATGTTTGCGTCGTCGTGACACGCTACTTCGGTGGTATCAAATTAGGTGCAGGCGGTCTTATTAGGGCATATAGTGGCGCCGTGCGTGACGTGATATATGATATGGGTAGAGTCGAATTAAGAGAAGCTATTCCAGTAACCGTTACGTTAGATTATGATCAGACAGGAAAATTTGAATATGAACTTGCCTCTACCACATTCTTATTAAGAGAACAATTTTATACCGATAAAGTAAGTTATCAAATTGACGTAGTAAAAAATGAATATGATACTTTTATAGACTTTTTAAATCGAATTACT
This sequence comes from Staphylococcus sp. HMSC068G11, assembly GCF_001815825.1. NCBI lineage: Bacteria > Bacillati > Bacillota > Bacilli > Caryophanales > Staphylococcaceae > Staphylococcus > Staphylococcus sp. HMSC068G11. The sequence goes on along the minus strand of NZ_KV822090.1, from coordinate 240,161 downwards.
TCCGGAAATTATGATTTGAAACAAGAAGACATTAAACTATTACCTTTTGATATTGAAACCAATTAAATAAAAAACACTATGTAAGTTAAAGCAACGCGTGCTTATGACCTACATAGTGTTTTTTATTATGAACGATGATGTTCATCATAATGATGTGGCTTGCCATTCCCTTTTTTTGTAATTAAATTTAATATTGGTCGATAATTATCATCTATTAATCCAGTAAATTCAACGATCAACTCAATCGTAAAGACAATGAGAATGAACATCATAAGTGCACCCAAAGGTTGGGACAAATAGAGGATAACACTAGATAAACTAAACATAATCGCTATTGAATAAATAAGTAAAACGGTTTGTCTATGGGTATATCCTAAAGCAAGTAATTTATGATGTAAATGTGACTTGTCTGCTTGCATTATATGTTGTCCTTTTTTCATTCGACGAATCATTGCAAACAATGTATCAATAAATGGCACTGCTAATATAACAATAGGAAAGAATAAAGCAATAAATGTGATGTTTTTAAAGCCGAGTAATGATAAGAAACCGATAATAAATCCTATCATTAATGCGCCACTATCACCTAGGAAAATTTTCGCTGGGTGAAAGTTATAAAACAAGAAACCAAGTAAAGACCCTAAAAGTACACAACAAATCATGATAATAAATATGTTCGCTTGTAAAATAGCGATGAATCCAATAGTCATTAATGCCAATGCTGAGACGCCTGAGGCAAGTCCATCAAGTCCGTCGATAAGATTAATAGCATTGGTAATTGCTACAATCCATATTACTGTAATAGGAATACTAAATATGCCAAAATGAATCGTTGGTCCAATTGGCAATGAAATAAAGTCAATTGTAATTCCATAAAACGTAACAATTAAAGCTGCAACAATTTGACCTGCTAACTTTAAATAAGGTCTTAGATCGTAAATATCATCAATCAATCCAACCATATACATTGTAATTGCACCTAATATAAGCGGTTTAACCTCACGTTCAATAGGGTGTCCGAGCCAAATCCCTATTAAGAAAGAAAATAAAATGACCGTTCCTCCCATCACTGAGATAGGTTTCGTATGTACTTTTCTGAAATTAGGACGATCTACTAAATCTAATTTTTTTGATATTACAATAATAATGGGTGTAATTATTAAACTGACTATCATAGTAAAAGCTATAAGTAATAGTGTATACATCAGTTCACCTTCATTGAATAAGTTGTACCTCACGCTATGTAAAATTTGTTATCTATCATTTTTAATGCAATATTTATATGCGCAAATATTTATCAACCATAAATGTCGTTTTCATTGAACTAAAATCATAAATATCCATGTTACATAGCTATTGTCTAAATTACAAAGATTAACCTTTACATTATCTTTGTATTGTCTATACATTTTTTTAATCATACCATTTAAGTGCTTATTTTAACATTAAATACCATTGTTTGTGTGTAATTTCTGTTGCTAGATGATGACAAATTGTAAGTTTTCACTTACAATAGCTAATGGTTAAAAAAGGAGTCGGTATGGAAATGTTTGAAGCTATCATATATAACATATCTGTCATGGTGGCAGGAATATATTTATTTCATAGGTTACAATATTCTGAAAATAAAAGAATGATTTTTTCTAAAGAATATGTAACAGTACTAATGACATTCGTTTCTTTACTTTTAGCGGCATACCCTATCCCGTTTCAGAACGAATACCTCGTTCATTTAACATTTGTACCTCTTTTGTTTTTAGGACGTTATACCAACATGATATATACACTCACGGCTGCTTTTATCGTATCTTTAGTCGATGTATTTATCTTTGGAAACTCAATTATTTATGGTATTACATTAATCGTTATTGCAGGTATTGTCAGTGCAGTTGGACCATTTTTAAAGCAAAACGATATCATTTCTTTACTTATTTTAAATTTGATTAGCATTGTCATTTTGTTATTTTTAGCATTATTAAGTCCTATTTATGAACTCGTAGAGATTTTAGTGCTTATCCCTATTTCATTTATTATTACAATTGCTTCAGCAATAACATTCGTTGATATATGGCACTTTTTCTCTTTAGTCAATCGTTATGAAAATGAAGATAAATACGATTATCTTACAGGTCTAGGTAATGTAAAAGAATTTGATAGACACTTAAATGAGATCTCAAGTAAAGCTGAAGAAAAGAAACAAAGTTTAGCCTTACTTCTCATTGATATCGATGGCTTTAAAGATGTAAACGATCATTATTCACACCAATCAGGAGATGCTGTTCTCAAACAAATGTCTCAACTATTAAAAAACTATGTTCCAAACCAGTTCAAAATCTTTAGAAACGGTGGCGAAGAATTTTCTGTTGTAATCAGAGATTACACACTAGATCAAAGCGTGAAATTAGCAGAAAATATTCGAAGCGGTGTTGAAAAATCTTCTTTCCACCTACCAAACAAAGAAGTAATCAAGCTATCAGTTTCAATTGGTGTTGGATACTTAACTCAAGATGATCGTAAATCTCAACGTAAAGTATTTAAAGATGCTGATGATATGGTACATGTGGCTAAAAGTGAAGGAAGAAATAAAGTCATGTTTAATCCTATTGTCAAATTATAATCAATCTAAATGCTATGTTAACTGCTACGTAAAAAAATCATTAAAGCGTATACAGTTATGCATAGCATTTTTTTACTATTTTTAATTAGTATTGAAAATGTTATTAAAATCAAGCTCTCTATTGAAACTTAAGTCTTCAAGTTGTAAACTTCAATTGTTCATAAAAATATTAAATAGCTTCGGAGGTGATGAGATATGTCAGATTCAATCACTATCATTGATGAAAATAAAGTGATTGATGTAGTCTTAATTGCTGGGCGAATCTTACTTGAAGCAGGCGCTGAAACATATCGAATTGAGGATACAATGAATCGTATTGCCCATAGTTATGGTTTACATGATACATACAGTTTTGTGACATCAACTGCAATTATTTTCTCATTAAATGATCGTACTAGTACGAGATTGATTCGTATTCGCGAGCGTACAACCGACCTTGAGAAAATTGCTTTAACCAATAGCCTATCTCGTAAAATTTCGAGTAAGCAACTTACAATTGACGAAGCAAAAAACGAGTTACTGCAACTTAAACGTGCGTCTCTTCAGTTTTCTTTCTTAACAAATCTCATTGCTGCCTTTGTAGCTTGTGGTTTTTTCTTATTCATGTTTGGTGGCGTAGCTTCCGACGCTTGGATTGCATGTCTAGCGGGTGGCATAGCATTTTTAACGTTTAGTTTCGTGCAAAAGTATATACAAATTAAATTCTTTTCAGAGTTTGTGGCATCTGCTGTTGTTATTAGCATTGCAGCAATATTCACTAAACTAGGTATAGCTAAAAATCAAGACATTATTACTATTGCAAGTGTCATGCCTCTCGTTCCTGGTATTTTGATTACTAACGCTATTCGTGACTTACTTGCCGGAGAGTTACTTGCTGGTATGTCACGTGGTGTTGAAGCTGCTTTAACTGCATTTGCTATTGGTGCAGGCGTAGCTATTGTATTACTATTATTATAAGAAAGGCTGTTAGTTATGTTTATTTATCTGTTTCACTTTATCATTAGTTTCATTGCCACAGTTCTTTTTTCAATTATATTTAATGCACCTAAAAAATTGCTGTTAGCTTGTGGATTTGTTGGAGCTGTTGCTTGGACAATATATCAGATGACAGTAGGTATGGATTTAGGTAAAGTTGGCGCTTCATTTTTAGGAAGTCTAATATTAGGATTAATGAGTCATACAATGAGTAGACGGTACAAGCAACCTGTTATTATATTTATCGTCCCCGGCATTATACCTCTCGTTCCAGGTGGCGCAGCATATGAAGCTACAAGATTTTTAGTATCAAATGATTATACGAATGCAGTTAATACTTTTTTAGAGGTAACACTCATTTCTGGTGCAATTGCATTCGGTATACTTGTATCTGAAATCGTCTATTACATTTATTCACGCATCAAGCAATCTTATGGTAAAATCAAGGGTAAAACTTATAAAAAATCCTATAATATGAATAATAGAGTATAAATCTAAGGGGATGAACTCGTATGAAGAAACAAATTATCGAAAGATTAATGAGATATGTAAAAATTGATACACAATCTAATCCTGATTCCAAGACTACGCCATCTACGAATAAACAGTGGGATTTATTAAATCTATTAGAAGAAGAGCTTCAATCATTAGGCCTTAAAACAGACATGGATGAACATGGTTACTTATTTGCTACACTCGAAAGCAATATTAATTATAATGTACCTACTGTCGGTTTTTTAGCACATGTAGATACTTCACCAGATTTCAATGCTTCTCATGTAAATCCGCATATCATTGAAGCCTATAATGGGCAACCTATCAAACTTGGTGAATCTCAGCGTATCTTAAATCCTGATGTTTTTCCTGAATTAAATAAAGTTGTGGGGCATACACTAATGGTGACAGATGGTACATCTCTACTAGGCGCCGATGATAAAGCAGGTGTTGTGGAAATAATGGAAGGGATAAAGTATTTAATTGATCATCCTGAAATTAAACACGGTACAATTCGAGTAGGCTTTACACCTGATGAAGAAATTGGACGAGGCCCACATCAATTTGATGTTAGTCGATTTAATGCAGATTTTGCATATACAATGGATGGCAGTCAATTAGGAGAACTACAATTCGAAAGTTTCAATGCAGCAGAAGTAACTGTCACTTGTCACGGTGTTAACGTTCATCCAGGTTCAGCTAAAAATGCCATGGTTAATGCAATTAGTTTAGGTCAACAGTTTAATAGTTTACTTCCTTCACATGAAGTACCTGAAAGAACTGAAGGATATGAAGGATTCTATCATTTAATGAATTTTACAGGTAATGTTGAAAAAGCAACTCTACAATATATTATTCGCGACCATGATAAAGAGCAGTTTGAGCTACGTAAAAAACGCATGATGGAAATTCGTGATGATATTAATGTTCATTATAATCATTTTCCAATTAAAGTAGATGTACATGACCAATATTTTAACATGGCAGAAAAAATTAAACCTTTGAAACACATCATAGATATACCTAAACGTGTCTTTGACGCTTTAGACATCGTACCGAACACTGAACCTATTCGAGGTGGTACAGATGGATCACAATTATCTTTTATGGGGTTACCTACACCTAATATTTTTACGGGGTGTGGCAATTTCCACGGTCCTTTTGAATACGCTTCTATCGATGTAATGGAAAAAGCTGTTCATGTTGTCGTTGGTATTGCTCAAGAAGTAGCAAACAGCCATCAATCTTATAAATAACATAGAAAGCCATTGTCAGTATGTAGCTCTAAAACTACTTTTACTGTCAATGGCTTTTAAATTAAATGTGTATAAAAACTTTTTCTAATATTAGGATGAAAGCGGTAAGTTTATTTGCGTTTTCAATAATTTTAGTGCTTGTACTGTGTAATGTCTGATTTGAATACCCATCTTAAAATCTGTATATGAATCAGGCATATCAATAAATGTATTAAACATTGCTGTAACATTCAACGATTCAAACAAATCAAATTTATCATTTGTAGCACAAATTGCAATAGCTGGCTTGTTGTATTGTTGGGTAAGTTCTGCTATACGTATTGTTGTAGTCTCTAGAATTTGATCTTCTTCTTTCAAACCTTCTCCGAAAATAATAAGATCTGCCTGTTGAATTAAGTTTTCTAAATGTGTGATTTGATTCACTAATTCATGGCTTGTTAAAATCTCAGCTTGATAGAGACTATTTAATACAGCTGCTATACCACCTCCAGCACCACCGCGCTCGATTGGTCCCATTGCTATTTTCAATTCATTCTTAAATAATTCACTAAAATACCAAATTAAATTATCTATCTCGGCTGCTTCATTTTGAGACAAATCTAATGATTCGTATGTTTGCATGATTTCACTTTTTTTCCCATACAACCGACTTGAGAAATCTGACATTAATTGAATGTTTACCTTCGCTAATTGTGGATGAACACCTGATAAATCAATACGTCTAATATATTTTATTAAATCTGCACCTTTCCTCATATCGACAATTTGTGCTTCATCATCATAAAATCTTGCACCCAATGCTTGCAACATGCCTGCACCGCCATCAAAACTTCCTATTCCACCTAAAGAGATAACAAGATGTTCTGTATGATTGTCCAATGCTGCTTTTATAACCTCTCCCAAACCGTAACTTGATCGATGTTGAATAGGTTTTTTGCCATTTAAAAATAAGTGCCCTTCGATAATAGTCATACCACTATCCGTTTGTCCATATATTGCTTCGGTTTCTTTCATGTCAGCATCATGCGCACTCACACGATATTTATTTCCTGATTGCCAAAGAAAGACTGAATCTAATAATTCGTGACGACCGTTAAATAGTGGAACTTGAACGATATCTGCATCTTCAATTTGACTTGCTACCGCTTCTTCAACATATCTATTAGCTTGGTAACTAGAAATAATTTCATTAAATTCGTCCATGGCTACTAAAACTTTCATTGTCTTAACCACCTTATTTTTCTCTTTTCCAAAAATTATTTTAAACATACTAAAGGATGTATGAGAATAATCTATAAATCTAAGTAACAATGATTTGACATTAAAGGAATAACATATCTTCTGCATGTTCTTTATTATGTCCATTAATTATACTTATTATCACATTATACATAACTATTTTAAAATTTTCATAACATAAGAATAGCTTGCCTGTATCTGTCTAACATTGACATTTGAGGCAAGCTGCTTCATCATTTCATTCTTTTCTAATTATTCCTCAGCTTGAGCAAGTTGAGAAACGTTAATATCATCGTGATCTGCATTCCACTTCATTTCACCATCTACAAAATAAAAAGCTTGTGGTGATTCGTGTTTTACGTTTGTTTTCTCTGCGATATAATCAGATAGTTTACGCTCTTGTTGAACGATTAGATAATAACCATCTATGTCTCTTTCATATAAAAACTTATTAAATTGATCATACGCATTTGCAGAAATTGGACAAGTTTCACTGTGTTTTAATACAAAAACATATTTATTTTCTTCTAATACTTGTTCAAACTGGTCAATTGAACTCAGCTTAATAGCCATTCTATTCACCTCTAAAAATATTTATCACTTCATACTAAGCATATGCGTGAAATTTTTATCCCTAAAATCTTATCAATGGGTACAATTATACACACTCTGCTATGTAATGTTAACCATAAATTTTCAATTTTTTAAATTCAGATAGCATTTAATTTATACTTTCTTTTATTTTTTTAAATTCTCTTTTGAACGATTTATCCATTTCTGATATATCTTTTCCCTCTTTTGGCAATCGATCAACATCAATTTGAGCTAATTTTTCGCTAGTTTTAATCGTATCTACTCTCGTATCATAATAATTTTGCAAACTATAATACATCTCAATTGCATTTTTTCTAGCATTATCAACATGATTATCAGAAATATTTGTTTTATTAATATCCGTAATTTGTTTGTCAATAAGTGGTGAAATATGATCTTTGATTGCTTCTTTCGCTGAGTCAGAGTCATTATTTGAAGAATTTAAATATTTTTTAGCAGTATCTTTTAATTGTTGATTATTTTCTTCTAATTTTGATTTAAGTTGACTTGCATCTTCTTTATTTTGTGCTTTATTAATGTCAGACTCCACTTCAGTTCTATTTTTCTCGAATAATTTAGTATAATCCAAAATATCTTCATTATCTTTAATTGAGCGATTACATAAATCTACAAATTCTTTTAAATCATATATAGATTTCTCTTTATTTTCAACAGTTTTTAGATAATCCTCTTTCAAGTGCTTAACTTCATTAGTATCTGCTGTTAAATGTTGAGTGGAATTTTTATATTTTTTAAACTCAGGTATCAAATAGTTATTAATATCCTGCTGAAGTGCACGAAATTCTTTTTTATTTTTATCAGTGGTATCAGTTTTACTTAAATTATCTAACTCTTTTAATGGTATTTTATCCATAACTTTTTCTACACTGTGTTGTTTTTGATGAATTTCTTTATATTGACTTTCAAATTGTTTAATATCTCTTTTTGATTCATTTCCACAAGCAGATACAACTATGGTTAAAATGATAACTGTTATGATAAATAGTAGTTTTTTCATATTTGCACTCCTTATCACTAAACATTATACATAAACGTATTTATTATGAAAATGAATTGTGTTATAGTATGTCAGACTTTATTGTATATATTATTTTTATAAATGAGGAGTATTTCATGTACGCTAATGTTCAACCTTTTATTAAAAAAGAATCTATGAAACAATTTACATATGAATATAACAAAGTGAAAGACGTATTGTTTACAATTTTAGATTCTCCTATTAAATACACTCAGCATATCGGTGGTACCTGTCATTTTAATTATCAAACTGAACCCATTTTAGATATACTTGTTGGTGTAAATAACTTGCACGATATTACTTCACTAGATGAAAAGCGCTTAAATTATGCTGGATTTTATCGTTTGCACCATTCTTACAAGAAGAAAGTTGTCATGGCACGTTTTAATAATTTAAGTGAATTAAAACAAGAAGTAAGATTACATATTATTCAAATGAAAACTCCTCTTTTTAAACAATATCAAACAGTCAATCATTTATTACATAACGATAAAGCAATAGCAGAATGGTTTGCAAGTAAGAAAAATGAAATTGTGCAACATGCTAAAAAGATACGTGAATATGAGTCTCAAAAACAAAATTTGTTTGAGAAATTGTATAAGGAATCTAATTTGTTATCGTAAATACTCATAAAGTACGACATAACCATTTTATATTTATAATCAATTCATATATCCAAATTTCGCAAATAACTTTTATAATTGATATAATAATGTTGATATTAAGAAGATGAGAAAGGATGTTCAAAACATTGAATAAAAATGACATCTTACGCGGACTAGAGTCAATTCTTCCTAAAGATATTATTAAAGTGGATGAACCTCTCAAGCGTTATACATATACAGAAACAGGAGGAAAGGCAGATTTTTATTTATCCCCTACCAAAAATGAAGAAGTCCAAGCCATCGTAAAGTTTGCCCATGAGAACAGTATACCGGTAACTTATCTAGGAAATGGGTCGAACATCATCATTCGAGAAGGTGGAATTCGAGGAATCGTACTCAGCTTACTATCTCTCAATCATATTGAAACCTCTGATGATGCAATTATAGCAGGTAGTGGCGCAGCAATTATTGACGTTTCAAATGTTGCACGTGACCATGTATTAACCGGTTTAGAATTTGCATGCGGTATCCCTGGGTCAATTGGTGGCGCTGTATTCATGAATGCTGGTGCTTATGGTGGAGAAGTTAAAGACTGTATTGACTATGCATTATGTGTCAATGAAAAAGGTGATTTATTAAAGCTCACTACAGCTGAACTGGAATTAGACTATAGAAATAGTGTGGTACAACAAAAACATTTAGTTGTATTAGAGGCTGCTTTCACCTTAGAACCAGGTAAATTAGATGAAATTCAGGCTAAAATGGATGATCTTACTGAAAGACGTGAATCTAAACAACCACTTGAATTCCCTTCTTGCGGAAGTGTCTTCCAAAGACCACCGGGTCATTTTGCAGGTAAACTCATTCAAGATTCAAATTTACAGGGCTATCGAATTGGTGGCGTTGAAGTTTCAACTAAGCATGCTGGATTTATGGTTAATGTAGACAACGGAACAGCAACTGATTATGAAGCACTTATACATCACGTACAAAAAACAGTTAAAGAAAAATTTGATGTTGAATTGAATACTGAGGTACGTATTATAGGTGAACATCCTACAGATTAATTCTTTAAGGAGGGCACATCATTGGCAAAGGTTTATGGATCACTCATAGATAATGAAACACGATGTACACATTATTACTCATCTTTAGATGTTATTGCCATTAAATTTAAATGTTGCAACAAATATTATCCGTGTTATAAATGTCATAATGAACACGTATCTCATACAATTGAAAGATGGGCTGAAAATGAGTTTGATGAAAAAGCTATTATGTGTGGTGTTTGTAAACATGAGATGCGTATCCGTGACTATATGATGGTAGAAATGTGTCCTCGTTGTAAAGCGCATTTTAACAGTCGTTGTAAATTTCATTATCATTTATATTTTGAAGTATAAATAACTTGTTACAAAGTTTTTGAAATATTTGAGCTCCTAAAGTGAATTTTATTTAAAAATTCGTTTTAGGAGCTCTTCTTATATCAACATTCTATTCATGTATTTAAAGTTTTCTTCTTATACCTTGGTTGTTTTTTCTCTTATTATAAGATTATTTTTCAACTTTCTCTACTACTTCATTTAATTCATCAATTTGTTTGATAGTTGTCGTTGAAGATTCTGAAGAGAAATACCATAGTTTTGGATCTAATTCGTAAATATGATTACTTTTTACTGCTTTTACATTTTTTATAACTTTGTTTTTTAAAACTTGATTTGTTGTTGCTTTACCACCTACAACTGAACCACGATCCATAGCTAAAATAACATCTGGATTCTGTTTGTTAATATATTCATTATTTATATTTTGACCATGTGGGCTTTTGCTAACCTTTTTGTCTGCAGGTTTAAATCCTAATGTATCAAACACTAAACCACCAAATCTTCCTCCTGGTCCAAACGTTGATAGTTCACCTTCGTTAACCAATAAATACATTACTTTCTTATTAAAGTCTTTAGTTTTATCTTTCATATCAGATATTTTTCTATCTAAATCTTTATTAATTTTTTTAGCTTTATCTTCTTTATCGTAGATTTTCCCTAAATTTTCTGTATTTCTTTTCATATCTTTAATTAAGTTGTCATCACTTGTACCTACATATACGACTTTAGCTTTTGGTGCAGCTTTTTTAAATTCATCTAAATTTTTCTGATTAGCTGTTCTTCCTGAAATAAAAATCACATCTGGTTTAGCTGATGCAACTTTATCAAAATTCACTTCTTTTAAATTTCCAGTATTAATATACTTATCATCTTTAAATTCATCTAAAAAATTAGGTAAAGATTGGTTATTTTCACCTTTAGGTAAGCCTTTTACTTTATCAGCCACACCTAATTCTTTCAACACATCAAGTGCCCCATAATCTAACACAACGGCATTTTTAGGATTCTTTGGTACCTTGACAGTATTAGAGATTTTTTTCTTATCACTGCCATTATTTTCTTTACCACTTGTTTCAAAACTATTCTTGATTGTTACAGTTTCTTTAGAATCACTATTATTTTTTTTCGAAGTTGAATTATTATTCGAACTATTATTACAAGCCGTTAAAACTAAAACTAGAGACAATAATAAAAATAAGACTGTTTTTTTCATATGTGCAACTCCCTAATCAAATTTATAATTTCTTTTTCGTATGGATAACCTCTTTTACTATGAGTCTCAATTTTAATTATTAAACTGAGTCAAAAGTAGTTTCATCATAATATAGACAAATACGTTGTCCCTTTATCTCTTCTATACGTACTTCCATTTCATATAAACTTTTTAAAATGTCAGACTGAATAACATTATCTTTATCATCAGCTTTAACTAGCTCACCTTGTTTAAGCGCAATGATGTCGTCTGAATAACAAGAAGCAAAGTTGATATCATGTAATACGATAATGATTGTTTTATTTAACTGACGACATAAATCTCGTAACGTTTGCATAATCTGTACTGAATGTTTCATATCTAAATTATTTAAAGGCTCGTCTAATAATATATAATCAGTATCTTGTGCTATAGTCATAGCAATATATGCACGTTGTCGCTGACCTCCAGATAGTGTTTTAATATTACGATGTTTAATTTCATTAAGCTGTAATAAGTCGAGAGCATATTCCACTTTGTCATAGTCTTCTTGCTTCATTCGACCTTTTGAATATGGAAAACGACCAAATTTAACTAGTTGCTCGATAGTTATGTTCATATCAGTGTGATTAGATTGTTTTAAAATACTTAATTTTTTAGCTAAATCGTCAGTTTTATATTCTGAAATTTCTTTGTCTTCAATCAAAATTGAACCATTCTCATAACTAAATAAGCGACTGATAGCAGATAATAATGTACTCTTACCAGCACCGTTAGGCCCTATGAGTGAAGTCAATTTTCCCTTTTTAATATCTACGCTAATATCTTTTAAAATAGGTTTATTGTCTATCGTTTTATCTAAATTTCGAATTTGAATCAATTTGCATTTCTCCTTTTGACAAGCAAATATATGAAGTAACTTCCACCAACTAAATCTACTATCAAACTGAATTCAGTTGTTGCTTCGAATAGATTTTCAACTATCCATTGCGCTATAAATAAACTAATCCAGCTGAATAATATTGTTGCCGGTAAAATAAATTTGTGTTCATAGGTCTTCATAAATTCGTGTGCTAAGTTGACAGTTAATAAGCCAAGAAATGTTACAGGACCTATTAATGCAGTAGATATCGAGACGAGTAGAGCAACCAAAATAAGAAACATACGCGTCATATTTTCATAAGAAACACCTAGATTAATTGCTTGTGCTCTACCTAACAAAAGAACATCTAAATATGGTCGAAGTATTATTGTAACAATTATTAAGATAACTAATAATATGCCTGAAACAGTTACTAATTTAGAATTTGATGCTTCAAAGCTAGCAAACATAACATTTTGAACTGCTAAAAAAGATTCAGGATTCATTATAAGTTGGAGAAAACTTGTAATACTACGGAAGAAAGTTCCTAATATTACACCAACTAGTAATATGAAGTAGACTGAAAAGTGACCTAGTTTAAATATAACTTGAAATAGCAGCAATGAAAAAAGCACCATTGCAATCAAAGTGATTAAAAAATTAAGATAGATATTTGTAACCACGGTTGCTTGTTCACCTAAAATAAAAATAGGTAAGACTTTGACAAATAAATACACAGAATCAAGTCCCATAATAGAAGGAGTTAACAATCTATTCGTAGTAATAGATTGGAAAATAACTACAGACGTTCCTATCGCTGCTCCTACTAATAATATAAGAATAAATTTTTTGAAACGGCTTTGGAATTGATATTCAAATATATCAAAATCTAAACCTACCAATAAATAAAAAATTGACATACAAATTGCCATAACGACCAGTATACTTATTTTTTTACTAGTGCTCATTTGCATAATTTTTCCTACCTTTCATCAGCAAGATTAGGAAAATAATTGTGCCAAATACACCTATCGTCAATCCAATATTAATTTCGTAAGGGTAAACAATTATTCTACCAATAATATCAGCAATTAAAACAAAAATTGCACCGAGCATAAGTGTATGTGGTAATGCATTTTTCAAATGATCGCCTCTATAGATAGATATGATATTCGGTACGATTAAACCTAAAAATGGTAATGTTCCAACAGTAACAACAACTAATGCTGTTAGCGTTGCTGTTATGAATAATGCTATTTTAATGATTTTTTCATAACTTACACCTAAATTATGACTAAAGTCTTTTCCCATACCTGCAATAGTAAAATGATTTGCAAATACAAATGCCAAAATAAGTAATGGTATTGTAAGATACAACACCTCAAAACGACCACTCGTTATAACTGCAAAGTTACCAGTTAACCAGTTCCCAATACTTTGTAAAGCGTTGGTTCTCAACGCTACAAATGTAGTAAAACTAGATAAAATGCCACCAATCATAATGCCTAAAAGTGGAACAAAGATTACATCTTTCGCACGGATAAGATTAATTAATTGGACAAATAGAAACGTTCCAACAATACTTAGGACAACAGCAAATAATAATTTGATTAAAATGTGACCATTAGGAAAGAACAACAATGACAATAAAATACCTAATTTTGCCCACTCCATAGTGCCAGCAGTCGTTGGGCTTACAAATTTATTTTGCATCATCTGTTGCATAATTAATCCTGATAAAGCTAGTGAACTACCTGAAAGTAGAATGCTAACTGTTCTGGGAATTCGACTCGAAAACAAAATGTTCATTTGTTCATCACTTAAATGGAAAATATCTATTAGAGAGAGTTGACTCACCCCTATAAATAAAGAGACAATAGTTAAAATCACTAATAAAATAAATAAGGTATAACCTTTAAAAATAAATTTCATTAGTTATTCTCCTTGCTAAATATTAAAGATGTATAAGGTCAATATACGAAAGTAATGATAATGATTATCATTAACATCAATATTATAGACTCTATTTTCTTTTTTCAATAGTTTTTCATATTTTTTAGAAATTTTATAAATGTTTTATCCAGCAGTAATAATTCATCAGAAAATTTATAATACCAACTTTCATAAAAAAAGAGATTCCTACTAATTTTAATAGGAATCTCTTTAAAAGTACTATACTAATTATCAAAAACAAAGTCTTCATCACGAAGAGGCTCAACATTTAAAGCCAATGTATAGCCATCACCTTTAACAGAGAAGAAATCGTGGTTCTTTGTAGATGTATCTAGGGCATTTTCAATAATAGGATTAAACTCTCTTTCTTCGAAATATGGTTCAAAACCTAAATTCGATAATGCTTTATTTCCATTATATCGTACATAATTTAATACATCTTCAGCAAGGCCAATATCATCATATAATAAATGTGTATATGAAACTTCATTATCATAAAGTTCATTTAATAATTTATACATTTCTTGATCAGCTTTTTGTTTCTCACTTTCAGATAACTCATTACGCAGACTTTGTGCATCTAAACCTGTGAACACGCCATGTATAGATTCATCTAAAAGTATCTTACGTATAATTTCACCTGACGTAGTCATTTTTCCTTGTCCTGCGAGATATAATGGATAATAGAAGCCAGAATAGAATAGAAATGTTTCTAAGAACACACTAGAAACACGAGCAATATATTGATCATAAATCGATGCTTCTTTACCCCAAAGTTTGTGGTAATTTTCTACAATTTTATCTGATTTATATTTTAAATGTGGCTCCTCAATAACCCAAGTATCCAATAAATAATTGGTTTCGCTAGATGGTAATAAAGTAGTGAAGATATGAGAATAACTTTTCGCATGGATTTGTTCCATCATAGCCATAAATGAATAAACAGCTTTCTTTCTTAAATCAGTAGTATGAAGCATGATTAACGGCATACCATCATCAGCTTGATGTGTATCTAAACCTGTTAAACCTGCAAGCGCTTTTTTAAAAGTATTTTTCTCTGAATCTGTTAATGTTTTCCAACTTGCTATATCTTTTGATACTTTAAATTCTGTTTCCACCCACATTTGTGAGATATTTTGACGCCAGAACATATTAGTCATATCTTCTTGGGTGTTCCAATTTACCGCCTTCATTAAAATCCTCCTGTCGTATTTATGTATAAAATAAAGAGTTTTGAACCAATGTAAATCTATAATTTAAAGAAATACATCGATTCATCACTCTACCCTAAAATATTTACAACTTAATTAATTAAATTGCACAACTTGTACATTCTTCCACACTTAATAATTTATTACGTGTATAGTATAAGGATTTAAGCCCTTTATGGTGTGCATAGACATATAATCTTGAAAGCTCACGTGTTGAAATTTCTGAATTAACGTAAAGTATCGTTGAAATACCTTGGTCGACGTGAGTTTGAATTGTTGCTACTAAATCAATAAGTTTCATTTGGTCAGTATTAAATGCTGATTTGTAATACCACATTGTTTCTGGTGATAAAAATGGCATTGGATAAAATGTTTCTGCATTTCCATACGTACGACGTTCAATTTGATCAACAATAGGCATAACAGAACTTGTCGCATTTTGAACATAAGAAATACTTTGAGTCGGAGCAATAGCTAATCTATAAGCGTGATAAAGTCCATATTGTTCTACTTTATTTTGCAATTCTTTCCAATCATTTGAAGTAGGTATATCGATACCATCAAAAAGTTGGCGAACCTTTTCAAATTTCGGTTCAAATTCTTGAGATGTATAAAATTCAAAATATTTACCATTTGCATAGTCTGATTGCTCAAAATCTTGATACTTTTCTCCACGCTCTTTTGCAATTTCCATTGAACGTTCGATGGAATAATAGTTCATAATCATAAAGAATATATTAGCAAAGTCTTTTGCTTCTTCAGATTCATAGCCAATTTTATTTTTAGCTAAATAACCATGTAAGTTCATTACTCCTAGTCCAACAGAATGTAGTTCACTATTCGCTTTTTTTACACCTGGTGCATTTTGAATATTTGCTTCATCACTTACAACTGTAAGAGCATCCATACCTGTGAACACAGAATCTCTAAATTTACCTGATTCCATAACATTCACGATATTCAACGAACCTAAGTTACATGAAATATCTCTTTTAATTTCATCTTCAGTTCCATAGTCGTTGATTACTGATGTCTCTTGTAATTGGAAAATTTCAGTACATAAATTACTCATTTTAATTTGCCCAATATTTGAATTTGCATGTACTTTGTTTGCATTATCTTTAAACATAAGATATGGATAACCAGATTGTAATTGTGTTTGAGCAATCATATTTAACATTTCACGCGCGTCTTTTTTCTTTTTCTCGATATTAGGGTTTGCAACCATATCATCGTAATATTTTTCTAAATCAATATCATCTAAAGTCACACCGTATTCTTGTTTAACTGTATGAGGTGCAAACATATAGAAATCTTTACCCTCTTTTGCCAAATCAAAGAATTTAGAAGGCACAATAAGACCAGTCGAAATAGTAGATAAACGTAAATCTTCATCAGCATTCACTTTCTTAGTATCTAAAAACTCTTCAACATCGTAATGGAAAATATTTAAGTACACTGCCCCAGCGCCAGGACGTTGTCCTAATTGATCTGCATAACTAAATCCACCTTCAAGTGCCTTAGCAACAGGTAAAACACCTTTAGCTACACCTTTAATTCCTTTAATTGCTTCTCCACGTGCACGAAGTTTAGATAAATTAATGGCCACACCACCACCAATTTTACTAAGTTGTTTTGCAGTTGAGTCAATGAAATTAATAGAATTTAAGCTATCGTCTACTTCTAATAAGAAACATGAAACAAGTTCTCCACGTCTTGCTCTACCTGCATTCAAGAATGTTGGTGTCGCCGGTTGATAGCGTTGTTCCACCATTGCAGAAATAAATTGTTTAGCTTGTTTAACATTACCGTTCGCTAAATAAAGTGCAACGATTGCGACGTGCTGATTATAATCCTCAAGAAACTTAGTTTTATCATTCGTTTTTAAAGCATAATCTTTATAAAACTTACTTGCCGACATATAACTAGCAAATTGGAAGTGAATTGATTTTGCGTATTCAGTAATTTCACTTAATTCTGCTTCACTATATTTTTCGAAAACATTAAAATAAAAATTATTGTCAACAAGATAATGAAGTCTTTCGATTTCATCATCAAAGGAAATCATTTTATCATGGATTTCTTCAAGATACACCTTCAATGCTTCTTGATCTTTCTCTAAATTAAAGAAACCATTGTCTTTTCTCTTGGTCACTTCATTATTTAATTCAATATGATTGTATTTCTTTTCTTCCATGGTTTTCATTGAAATTGCCCACCTTATCCTTAAATTCAATAATGTCTTTATTTGTCCCTTGTACTTCAAACTTCATCATTAATGGAACTTTATATTCCTCAGAAATTGTATGGCCGGCTTTAGCGAAATTTTGTCCCCAATTTCGATTTCCACTCGCAGCAACAGCTTGTAACTGAGTATGATTTACATTTAAAAAAGATTGAACCGGCTGCGGCACCTCTCCAAATCCAATAGTGCCAGTAACTAAAATGTAGGGTTCATTAACTGATTCGTTACAATTATCTTGAGTAATTTCAAATGTATCTTTAATACCAGCACGACTAATAAATCGTCTAACATTACCAGAAAATGAATAATATACTACTTTCATTGGATCACCTTCTTTCGTCAACCATTGATTCTGCTAAAAGTAGATTAGAAATGATTAAATATCTTTAATATAATTTAAATCATCTACTTATAAAAACAGTTGAAAATAGTTACTTTTACGTAAAATTTTTTCAATCTGTAAATAGCCTTTAAAATATATAAATAACCACAATATATAGTGGTTAAAACTTAAATTTACACTACATGATAAATTATCTTTTTAGTAGGATTTTACTATAATTGCAATATTCCCGAGATAAAAGTAGTGTCAAATTGCATTAAAATGATTAAATGCTACAACGTTAGATTTTCAGTCAAACACTATATATAGTGTTTGTGCTTCTGATTTAATACTATATTCTGTGTTTCATTATACATAACTCATATCACTAATGAAAGTTAAAAATTAGTGGCAGTAACAACCTATCATTTGGAAAGTGCATCACTACGAGTTTAGTGTCATTATTTTAAAATAAAAAAATTTTTTTGAGTGTCTTTACTTGCTTTTCTATTGAAATTAGACATATAGAGTTAAATGAATAGTTACGTAAATTTCTACAATAACAGATATAAATTACATTTTTTAAAACATGATTCTAGCTTTTTATTAAATTGCACAACAGTTATAACAACTTCGAAAACGAACGTTTGTTCGATTTTTATTATAGCTCGTTTCCATTGAATTTTCAAGAACTTATGCATAGTTAGAGTTTATATGCTAATATAATGTCGTTAATCATATAATATTGAGGCGATGATATTGAATCCGAAAGTTAAAGGTATTATTGCTATATTGATTTCAGCTGTGGGTTTTAGTTTTATGTCAGTCTTTTTTAGACTGGCCGGTGATTTACCAGTCTTTCAAAAATCTCTAGCTAGAAATTTTGTAGCCATGTTTATACCATTATTTTTTATTTATAAGTATAGACAACCTATGTTTGGGAAATTAAGTAGTCAACCTCTACTCATCTCACGTTCAACACTTGGGTTAATCGGTGTCTTACTTAATATCTACGCAATTGATCACATGGTATTAAGCGATGCTGATACATTAATGAAATTAAATCCTTTTTGGACAATTGTTCTTAGTTTAATTTTTTTACATGAAAAGGTACGAAAATATCAAATTACGGCGATGATTATTGCTATATTAGGGATGCTTTTAATAGTTAAACCAGAATTTTCATCATCAGTTATTCCTTCAATAGCAGGATTACTATCAGGTATTTTTGCAGCATCTGCCTATACATGTGTTAGAGCACTCAGCACTCGTGAAAAACCTTATACGATAGTGTTTTATTTTTCATTATTCTCAGTTGTAGTGCTTATACCTTTTTCAATATTTACTTATACACCTATGACAACAATTCAAATTCTTTTCTTACTCGGCGCTGGATTATCAGCAGCTGTAGGACAAATTGGTATAACATTAGCTTATAGTTTTGCTCCAGCAAAAGATATCTCCATCTTCACATATGCGTCTATAATATTTACTGCATTATTTGGATTTATTCTGTTTGGAGAATCACCTGATATGCTTGCAACAGTAGGATATATTGTCATTATCGGAGCAAGTTACTATATGTTTGATAAAGCAAGACGTGAAACAACTATAAATCAAAATAATTAAAGGAGCTAGAAAATTGACACAAGGACGTCAAAAAGATGAATTAAAAGATATTACTTTATTAGGCAATCAAAATAACACTTATGAATTTGATTATAGACCGGAAGTTTTAGAAACTTTTGATAATAAGCATCAAGGTCGTGATTATTTTGTTAAGTTTAATTGTCCAGAATTCACATCACTATGCCCTATTACGGGTCAACCAGATTTTGCGACAATTTATATTTCGTATATCCCTAATATCAAGATGGTGGAATCTAAATCATTAAAGTTATATTTATTTAGTTTTAGAAACCACGGAGATTTTCACGAAGATTGTATGAATATTATTATGAATGATTTAATTAATTTAATGGACCCACATTATATTGAAGTTTGGGGTAAATTTACTCCAAGAGGTGGCATTTCCATAGATCCTTACACGAATTATGGTCGTCCTAATACAAAATATGAAAAAATGGCTGAACATCGATTAATGAATCATGATATGTATCCAGAAAAAATAGATAATCGTTAATATGTATTTTATAAAAATCTCTACTGTTATATTTGATGGTAGAGATTTTTGTTGCACTTTACTGCATTAAAGCGTATTTTATATATAGCGCGTCATTGAATAAATATAGTAATAAAATTATTGAAATTATATCATCGGATTAAATGTTACAAATTATATCAATTGATAGAATTTTCTTTTTTAAATTTTTTGAAAATTATTGAAATTTTTTTATCACAATAGTAAAATCACCTTAAAACAATTTAATAAGGTGATTTGGGCAAGAAAGGTTGGGATGATTTATGACTTCAAATAAGTCCCATGAACAAGCAATTCAAGAAATACCGCAACATGGATTCTTCGGACATCCAAAAGGATTAGGCGTTCTCTTTTTCGTAGAATTTTGGGAGAGATTCAGCTATTACGGAATGAGAGCAATGCTTATTTTTTATATGTATTTTGCACTCCAGGAAAACGGACTTGGAATGGACAAAACAACAGCCATGTCTATCATGTCTGTATATGGATCATTAATTTATATGTCTTCAATTCCAGGTGGCTGGATAGCTGATAGAATTACAGGTACCCGAGGTGCCACACTAATCGGAGCTATATTAATTATTATAGGTCACATATGTTTAAGCCTTCCTTTTGCAATGGTTGGTTTATTCACTTCTATGTTCTTTATTATTGTAGGATCAGGTTTAATGAAACCAAACATTTCAAATATTGTTGGTAGACTCTATCCCGAAAACGACGTACGTATGGATGCTGGATTTGTTATCTTCTATATGTCAGTGAATATGGGTGCACTCGTTTCACCAATTATTTTACAACACTATATCGATATTAGAAATTTCCATGGTGGCTTCTTGATTGCAGCAATAGGAATGGCTCTTGGATTAGTTTGGTACTTATTATTCAACCGTAAAACTTTAGGTAGTATCGGTATGAAACCGACGAACCCATTATCTTCTTCTGAAAAGAAAAAGTACGGAACAATCATCGGAATCGTTGTTATAGCAATAGTATTAATCCTTATGATTGCTTACTTTACACATACGCTATCATTTAATCTAATCAGTAATACTGTTTTAATTTTAGGTATTGCTTTACCAATCATTTACTTTACAACAATGATTAGAAGTAAAGAAGTTACTGATACTGAAAGATCAAGAGTAAAAGCATTTATTCCATTATTCATTTTAGGTATGTTATTTTGGTCAATTCAAGAACAGGGATCTAATGTATTAAATATCTATGGTATTGAAAACTCTGATATGAAATTAAATTTATTTGGTTGGAAAACACATTTTGGTGAAGCTATTTTCCAAACTATTAACCCATTATTTATTTTATTATTTGCACCCGTGGTTACTCTTTTATGGCAAAAGCTAGGAAAAAAACAACCTAGCCTACCTATTAAGTTTGCAATTGGTACTATTTTAGCAGGCGCATCTTACATACTTATGGGAGCAATCGGTCATATCTACGGGGATACACAATTCTCAGTTAACTGGGTTATTCTTTCCTACGTTATCTGTGTTATTGGTGAGCTTTGTCTCTCTCCAACTGGTAGTAGTGCAGCAGTTAAATTAGCACCTAAGGCGTTTAACGCACAAATGATGAGTCTTTGGTTATTAACTAACGCTTCAGCTCAGGCCATTAACGGGACATTAGTTAAATTAATTAAACCACTTGGTCAAACCAATTACTTTATCTTCTTAGGTGTTGTTGCAACCGTGATTACTTTAATTATATTAGCGTTTATTCCTAAGATTTCTAAAGCAATGAAAGGTATTCGCTAATCATTTGACTAAAATGAGATAGAATGTAATTCCTAGCAAAATAGCCAGTAAATGAGTTTTTTATAAATTCATTTACTGGCTTCTTTATTTATAATACTTCGTATTGTTGGCTCGCTTTCTTAATGAACAGCTTCAGCCTGTAGTCTTCAACTTATCCTGTTTCCTCAAGAATCTCGCCAAAATACTTTGTGTTTATATGTAATTTTACATTGAAATACTTAAAAAAATAAGGTCCTTTCGTATAATTTAATAAACATCACTAAACTA